>CAIQEX010000787.1 GCA_903870955.1 uncultured beta proteobacterium | reverse complement strand
TGGTTTCCACACGCAGGAGGTGCTTCATGGACACCGTTTCACCGGCCCGAAACAGGCTGCGATCCAGGATGGTGTGGGCGCGCTCGTCCGGGCTTGGTTGCTGGCTGGTGGGCAGGTTGAAACGCCAGGGCTCTATGCCCTTTTTCCAGTCGCTCCAGGTAAAGGCCAGGTCTTCCACCATGCCCTTGGCATCGCCCGACGGCTGTTGGGCGCGGGCGCTGACAAAGTAGGCCTGGCTGTAGGCGCCTTCCAAATCGCAAGAGGGGGCTTGCGGCGACACACCGTCGAGCTTGGCGACCCCCAAGTCGTCGGTCTTGCCGGTTGCCACCTCGCGGCCCCTGCAATCCGACACGCGCACGGTGGCCCCGGCGACCGGCATGCCCTTGTCGAGTGTGGTGACCCAGGCCAGCGCGTTCTCGCGCCCGAGCTTGAAGTGCACGCCCAGATTGGTCACCAGGGCGGAGGTGCGAACAAACATGGTGCGGCCGTTGCCATAGCGTTCGTCCAGCAACGAAGCGCCCAGTTTTTGCGAAGCGATCTCCACCACATGAAAGCCTGCATCCAATGGAATGCCCACCACCTCAAACGGGCGCGGGTCGTTGTTGGCGGGCGTGGGCAAGTCCAGCGTCTTGACGCGTGGCTGGTCGTGCAAGAGCGAGACCATGCGCGTCTGCACCCAACTGCGGTCGTATTCATTTACCGATGTCGGCAAGGGCAGGCGCGAGTCTTTGGTGGCCACTCCGCGCGGCACCGCGTTGTTGTCGTAGCGCTGGATCTTCTGGAACCAGGCAATGATTTCGGCATCGGTGCCGGGTTTGAAATCGCTGACTTGGCCTTTGCTGTTTGCAGGTACCGGTTTGGTGCTTGGTGCGGTCGGCGCGGCCTGTGCGGCATTCAAGCCCTGCACCTTGAGCGCGGCTTCCACGTTGCGCAGTGTTACCGGCAGCAGCGCCACGCCATTCGGCTCGGCAAAGCGCTCGACGATGCCGAAGGGCGCTGCCGCAAATTTGGCCAGCGGTGGCATGGCCGCAGTGGCCACCTTGAGCGGGAAGTTACCCACGTTGCGCAGGCTGCGGCCACTGGCGTCCTTGAAGTCTTTGGGCAACTCGATGCGGAACTGCGTCAGCTCCGGCAGCACAGGGCCAAAGCTGATGCTGTTCAGCACATGCTCATCACCCTCGTCGCCATTTCCGTTGCCGCCAAAGATTGGTTTGAAGCTCTCCTTGTCGGACACCAGCCGCAGACCTTCGAGCAGCTTTTTGGACACCGGCGCATTGAAGCTCAGCGTCATGGGGCGTATCGGCAGGCAGGCGCTTTGCGCGTTCTCGCGCTCGCAACCAAAGCTGGCATCAAAGGGCTCGCGCACCCGAAAGCTAAAGCGCTTTTCCACCGAGTTGGCCACGCCACTGGGCGTCGCCACGCCTTTTTCATAGATCAGTTGCACCTGCGCAGACGCAGTCAGCCGGCGGTTGCAGGCCAGGGCCACGAAGGACAGGGGACTCGCGGCAGCCGCCTTGTCCCAGCCTTGGGATTTGAGCAATTCCGCCCGGTCTTTGCCTTCGATCAGGCGCACCGCGACGCGTTCGCCCAAGCCCTCCACCGCGCACCCCATGTGCGCCAGCAGGCTGGCCGTGCTGGCCTCGCCCGAGAGGCGCAGCAAAAAGACCTGCTCCTCATCGATGCGCGTGCCCTCATAGGGACGCACGGTCTGCACAAAAGGCCCACCGGTACTGAAGCGGTAGCTGCCGGGGCCGGAGTAGGCCACGCCTTTGGTCGATTGAAGCCCGGCTTTGGGCTGCACGCTGCAGGTTACGCCGGGTGGCAGATCGTTTTCAAACTCGTAGGCCCAGGCACGTTCGTTGACCCAGCGGCCCGAGCCTTTGGTGGCCTGGGGGTCATTGCATTGCAGTGACAAAGGTGCTTCGGCCTTGGGGTCACCGAAGTTCACCGCGCTGTCGTCAAACTTGGCCACCACCTGGCGCACACGGGCCACCTCTCCCTGGGGCGAGAGGCTGCTGATCTGGAACGCGTGGGTGGCCACGGAGGTCAACACCAGACAGACGCCGAGTAGCGAAATTTTTATTGCTTTTGCGGTCATGAACGGGCCTTTTTGATGGGCGATTTGCTGCTGTTTTTGACTGAACCGCTGTCTATTATGGAGAGGGTCGCGGCCAGGGTTCTGCCACACTAGGGGCATGCAAGAAAGCAACGAATCCACGGAGCAACAGCGCGAGCGCGACAAGCAACGCCAGATGGACGCCACGCGGGCCAAGTTCGCAGACTTTTCACGCCGGGAGTTGAAACCCCGTAGCGTTTCGCCACTGAAATCGGGATTTGTTCCGATGCTCATTTTTTGGTGCGTGGTGATGGGCGTGTTGTACCTGTCGATGACGCACTTTCTCAAGCCGACGCAAACCCAGGTGCTGAGCAACGGCGACTTGGTGATCGAGCGCGCCCGCGACGGGCACTTCTATGCCATGGGCACGGTCAACGGGCGTGAAGCCAAATTCATGGTGGACACCGGCGCGTCCGTGGTCAGCGTGAGCGAAGAATTCGCCCAGCAAGCCGGGCTCACCGGCGGCACGCCCACCACCTTTCACACTGCCAACGGTCCCTTGAACGGCCGCATGGTGCAAGGCGTGACCGTGGCGCTAGGCCCGGTGAGCGTGAGCAACGTACGCGTCGGCGTGGGACTGGTTGGTGGCGACAATTCCGATGCTTTGCTCGGGCAATCGTTTCTGTCGAAGTTTGAGATCACTATCAACGAGAAGAAGATGGTTTTGCGGGGGCGGGGGGTAGGGTGGTCGTTGTGACTGTTTGGGCAGGTCCGGGCTTGCAGCTTTGATGCGGCCTGGAAATACATGCAAATGGGCGGAAAGTGAGCGTCTAAAACGCTTCGCAATTTAACAATTCTTTGAGAACGCTTTTTTAGTTCTGTGGCGGCGTTGG
>CAIQEX010000786.1 GCA_903870955.1 uncultured beta proteobacterium | reverse complement strand
CTGCCAGCCCTTCTAGTCTGCGACGCCCAGATAGGCTTTGATCACTTCGGGGTTAGAGCGCACTTCGTCAGGCGGGCCATCACCGATTTTCTTGCCGTAGTCCAGCACCACCACGCGGTCGGAAATGTCCATCACCACGCCCATGTCGTGCTCGATCAGCACTACGGTGGTTCCGAACTCGTCGTTCACGTCCAGCACAAAGCGGCACATGTCCTGCTTTTCTTCCACGTTCATACCGACCATCGGTTCGTCCAGCAGCAGCACTTGCGGCTCCATCGCCAGGGCACGACCCAGGTCGACACGCTTTTGCAGACCGTAGGGCAATTGACCCACAGGTGTCTTGCGGTAGGCCTGAATTTCCAGGAAGTCGATGATGCGTTCCACGGCCTCGCGGTGCATGATTTCTTCACGCTCTGCCGGGCCTAAACGCAGCGCCTGCATCAGGATGCCGCTTTTGATTTTGAGGTTGCGCCCGGACATGATGTTGTCCAGCACGCTCATGCCCTTGAACAGCGCCAGGTTCTGAAACGTGCGGCCAATTCCCATACTGGCCACTTGGTGGCTGTCCATGTGACTGAAGGTCTGGCCCCTGAAACTGATGGTGCCAATCTGCGGACGGTAGACACCGTTGATGCAATTCAGCATCGAACTTTTGCCAGCGCCATTGGGCCCGATGATGGCGCGGATTTCATGCTCCTTGACGTTGAAGGAAATGTCCGTCAGAGCCTTCACACCACCGAAACTCAAGGATATGTTCTTGACGTCGAGAATGACGTCGCCGATTTTTTTGGTCATGCTGCTGCCTTCACAGGGGCAAATATCTTGGCGTCTTCAAGGCGCAAGGTTGCGCTTACGCTACCCGTGCGTCCATCTTCGAACTTCACCACAGTCTCAATGAATTGACTGGTCTTGCCGGTGTACAGAGCGTCCACCAGAGCGCTGTATTTGTCGGCGATAAAACCGCGGCGAACTTTGTTGGTGCGGGTCAATTCGCCATCGTCGGCGTCCAGTTCCTTGTGCAGCACCAGGAAGCGGCTGACCTGGCTGCCGGCCAGCAAGGTGTCCACGCTCAGGTCAGCGTTGACCTTTTCGACGCATTCCTTGATGAGTTGGTAGACCTCCGGCTTTTGCGCCAGATCGGTGTAACCTGCGTAGGGCAGGTTGCGACGCTCGGCCCAGTTACCGACGGCGTCAAAGTCGATGTTAATAAACACGCAGACCTTTTCGCGGCCGTCGCCATAGGCCACGACTTCCTTGATGTGCTGGAAGAACTTGAGCTTGTTTTCCACATATTTGGGTGCAAACATGGCGCCGTCAAAGTTGCCACCTTTAATCCGGCCTACGTCTTTCACGCGGTCAATGATCTTGAGGTGGCCATGCGCATCCAGGAAGCCGGCGTCGCTGGTGTGGTACCAACCGTCTGCCGTCAACACTTCGGCCGTGGCGGCCGGATTTTTGTAGTATTCCTTGAGCAAGCCGGGCGACTTGACCAGGATTTCTCCGTTGTCAGCAACCTTGATTTCCACCCCGGCGCAGGGCACGCCTACGGTGTCGGCGCGCGCTTCGTTATCAGGCTGCAAGCAGACAAACACGGCGGTCTCGGTGGAGCCGTAAAGCTGCTTGATATTGATGCCGATGGAGCGGTAGAAGCTGAACAGGTCCGGGCCGATGGCCTCGCCCGCCGTGTAGGCGACGCGCACCCGGCTGAAGCCCAGGTTATTGCGCAGTGGGCCATACACCATCAGGTCACCCAGCGAATACAGCATTTTGTCGATCAACCCAACCGACTCGCCATTCATCAACGCCGGGCCGACCTTTTTAGCCACCGCCATGAAGGAATGGAACATCCGGCGCTTGAGTGCACCGGCATCTTCCATACGAATCATCACGCTGGTGAGCAGGCCTTCAAACACGCGGGGCGGTGCGAAGTAATAAGTTGGGCCAATTTCTTTCAAATCGATGGTGGCTGTGGCTGCCGACTCCGGGCAATTCACCACGTAACCGCAAGCCAGCCACTGCGCATAGCTGAAGATGTTCTGACCGATCCAGGCCGGTGGCAAATAGGCCAGCACGTCTTCTGCATTGGTGAGCTTGTCAAACTCGGCACCGGCACGGGCGCGATTCAGCAAAGAGTCATGGGTATGCACCACGCCCTTGGGGTTTCCGGTGGTACCGGAGGTGAAGAACATGGCGCCCACATCATCCGGCTTGTTCTTGGCAACTTCTTCCTTGAAGAACTCGGTATGCAGGGCAACAAAGGCCTTACCCCGCGCCTGAAGCTCGTCCAGCGAGGCGAGGCCCGGCTCATCGTACTTGCGCAGGCCACGCGGGTCGTCAAAGTAAATGCGTGCCAGTTGCGGGCATTGCTCGCGAATCTCCAGCAATTTGTCGACCTGCTCCTGGTCTTCGGCAAAGGCAAAGGTAACTTCGGCGTTGTTGATGGGGAATACGCACTCTGCAGCTGCCGCATCCTGGTACAAGGGAATCGGCACCGCACCCAAAGTCTGCACGGCCAGCATGGTGGCGTACAGGCGCGGGCGGTTGGCGCCAATGACAATCATGTGGTCATCGCGGCGTAAACCAGCTTGGTGCAGACCGGCTGCCAGCTCAGCCACCATCGTCGCCAGGTCGGCCCAGCTTAAGGTCTGCCAGATGCCGTATTCCTTCTCGCGCATGGCGGGCGCTTGTGGGCGCTGTGCGGCATGCTGCATTAACAGTTGCGGAAAAGTCGTTCGCATGGGTGTCCTCTTGCTGCCCACCAAAGGAGTAGTGGGCGTTTCGAATAGGCCTGATTATTGGACCGCCATTGACGCTAAGTTGTCATTCGGACGACAATTGCACCGGTTCTTGGTAGGTGTTTTCCCTTCTCTTATCGTGGCCTTACAGATTTTTGCCCTCCCACTATGGTTTCAGACAATTCGTTGCACCAGCGCCGACGGCCACTGACCGAGCCCGAGTTGGACGCCATACCCTGGCTGCGCTTGCTGGGGCCCGATGAACGTGAGCGCGCCGTTGACGATTTACGTATCAGTGAGGCCCAGCCCGGTGAATTTGTCTGCCGCATGGGTCGACCGGCAACCTATTGGTTTGGTGTGGTGGACGGTTTGTTGAAGATGAGTACCGACAACGCCGAAGGCCAGACCATGACCTTTACCGGTGTACCGCCAGGCGGTTGGTTCGGCGAAGGTACCGCGCTAAAGCGCGAGGTCTACCGCTACAACATCCAGCCCCTGCGCAACAGTCTGGTGGCGGGCCTGCATGTGGACACTTTCCATTGGTTGCTGGATCACTCGATTGGATTTAACCGCTTTGTGATGAATCAGCTGAATGAGCGACTCGGCCAGTTCATCGCTGCCCGGGAGATTGACCGCCTCAACAATCCCGACATCCGCGTGGCACGTAGTTTGGCGGCCCTCTTTAACCCCACGCTTTATCCAGGCGTGGGCGAGGTACTGCGCATCACGCAACAGGAGTTGGCCTACCTGGTGGGTCTGTCCCGTCAGCGGGTCAACGAAGCCCTGACGACACTTGCGGAACAGGGGTCGATCCGGGTGGAATACGGCGGCCTGCGGATTCTGGATTTGCAAGCCCTGCGATCGCAAATTATCAAACGCTAGTCAAGGACTACACTGCCACCATGAACACTGATCCGGTCGCACTGTATCCCGCATTGGCGCATGTCGTGCCTGGCCTGGGCGCGCTCGGGTCGGCGGCAGAACCGATCACGGTTGCGCCAGACACGGTTTTATTCAGCGAAAACAACGCCTGTCAGGGTTTTCCGTTGGTGCTGGAAGGTGAAGTCAAAGTCTCACGCCACTCCCTGGATGGACGCTCGCTGGAGTTGTACCGCGTGGTTCCGGGTGAGTTGTGCCTGGTTTCCAGTGCCAGCCTGTTTCGCAGCACACCCCTGATGGCCCGTGGCATCAGCACCCGCCCCTCCCGATTGCTGATGATCACACCCTCCATCTTTGTGCAATGGCTGGAGACGCCGGTGTTCCGCAATGACGTGCTGGGCCTGTTCGCCGAACGCATGGCGGACCTGACCGGCCTGATCGATGCCGTGGCCTTTCAGCGTCTGGACCAACGCCTGGCGGCGACCTTGCTCGGACGGGGCCAAAACCTGGCCCTCACCCACCAGCAATTGGCCAATGAATTGGGCACGGTGCGCGAAATGGTGTCCCGTCTGTTGCGGCGCTTTGAGCGTGAAGGCTGGGTAGAACTGGCACGCGAGAACATCCTTATCCGCGATAGCAAGGCCTTGCGTGCCATTGCCGATACGCAAGGCAACTGAGGCAACCAATCAGGCGCCCCGCAGGCTCAGGAGTCCTGTGACTGAAGTCACAGACAGTTTGAATCGAAACCTGTTTAATCAAGCCATCTACCACTCTTACCAAAAGGACTCTCCATGAAAACCAATGAAGGCACTATCGACCGCGCTCTGCGCGTTGCCGTCGGCATTCTGTTGCTGGCACTCACTTTGACCAACACCATCGGTATGTGGGGCTGGATCGGCGTGGTTCCCCTTCTCACAGGTGCCATTGGCTGGTGCCCGCTGTACACGGTGTTCGGCATCAACACCTGCTCCATGAAAAATAGCTAACTATCGCTTTCCCGCACCCCTAACAGGGTGCGCTCTAAAATGGGCCGGAACCGTTACCACTCCAGAGCCCATGACCGAACCCAAAGCCCCCCCTGTTTTCCGCCGTGCTGCGCCCCCTGCGGGGCGTGCACCTATTCCGGCGGGGCAAACCAACACGGCGGCCATCGGTCCCAACGGCACCATACGCCTGAACAAACGCATGGCCGAATTGGGCTTGGCATCAAGACGCGAGGCAGATGACTGGATTTCCAAAGGCTGGGTCAGGGTTGAGGGTCGAATCGCCGAAATGGGCATGCAAGTCGCCCCGGATGTCAAAATTGAAATCGACAAACAGGCCAAGGGGCACCAAGCCACCCAGGTCACCATCCTGATCAACAAACCCATCGGTTTGGTGAGTGGTCAGGCTGAAGACGGCCATGAGCCGGCCATCACGCTGGTGCAGCCGCAAAACCGCTGGAAGGATGACAACGCGCGCTTCTTTTTCCATGGCAGCCAGCTCAAGAGCCTGGTACCTGCTGGACGGCTGGACATAGATTCCACCGGCCTCTTGGTACTCACCCAGGACGGCCGGGTGGCCCGTCAGCTGATCGGCGAAGACTCGGTGATGGAAAAGGAATATCTGGTGCGCGTGGTCTACACCGGGCGCGTCAACACGGCAGCCGGACTGTCCGCCGCGGCAACCTATCCTGCAGTACCCACCCAACTCACCCGCATTGACGACGACGACCCGGTAACTGCCGATGTCCAATCGGTGTTTCCGAAAGACCAACTGGCGTTACTGCGCCACGGCCTGAGTCTGGACGGACAGGCGCTCAAGCATGCCAAGGTGGATTGGCAAAACCCCGAGCAATTGCGATTTGTTTTGACAGAAGGCAAAAAACGCCAGATCCGCCGGATGTGCGAATTGGTGGGGCTTAAAGTGGTGGGCCTCAAACGGGTGCGGATTGGCCGCGTGATGCTCGGCAATCTGCCTGTTGGCCAGTGGCGTTATCTGTCTCCCGCCGAAAAATTCTGACCCTAAGGCTCTTCGCGCGGCGGAATGGAACCCGTCGCTTCGGTATCTTCGAAGCCAGGTTGAACCGAATCAGGGGGCAATTCCGATGGATTTTCGTCACCGCGCAAGGTGTGCTCCCATAAATTCCAAGCCGTGTCGGTGCTGCTTTCCGTGGCCTCGGGCACCGGCAACGGCTCCAAAAAATAATCGTGCGCTGGCCTCGACCGCGGTTTGCGATTGGGAGGATTCGGTTTGTCGGGCGTCGTGGACACGCCGATATTTTGCATCAAACTTGCACGCTTGTTGAGCCCTTGAAATCAGCATGGTTGACCGCATTTGCTAGGAGCTTTGGCTGTCAAGCCATTTGAGTCCGCCAGAATTCCCTGTTTTTTGACCTTTATTGAACCTATGAGCAAGCAAACCCTTTCTTTCCAGGCTGAAGTCGCGCAACTATTGCACCTGGTCACCCACTCGCTGTACTCCAACAAAGAGATTTTTCTACGTGAGCTGATTTCCAATGCTTCCGACGCCTGTGACAAGCTGCGCTTTGAAGCGATCAATAACAGTGGCCTCTACGAGAGCGACTCTGAGCTCAAGGTTCGGGTCGTTTTGGACAAAGACGCCAAAACGCTGACGATTACCGACAATGGCATTGGGTTGAGCCAGCAAGAGGCCATTGATAACCTGGGCACCATTGCCAAGAGCGGTACCAAAGACTTCGTCAGTAAGCTCAGCGGCGACCAGAAGGCTGATTCGCAGTTGATTGGCCAGTTTGGCGTGGGCTTTTACTCGGGCTTCATCGTGGCCGACAAGATCACGGTCGAATCTCGCCGTGCCGGTCTACCCGCCGACCAGGGCGTGCGCTGGGTCAGCGACGGCGGCGCCAGCGGTGGCGGCGCCTTTGAGGTGGAAAGCATTGAACGCGCAGCCCGGGGTACCAGCGTCATCCTGCATCTGCGCGAAGACGCCATGGACTACACCCAGACCTGGAAGGTCAAGGGCATCATCAACAAATACTCCGACCACATCAGCCTGCCCATCCAGATGGAAAAGGAAGAATGGAAAGACGGCGAGTTGATCACCCCCGGCGACGAGAATGGTGGCCGCCAACCCGGTGCCATGGTCAAGACCGGCGAATGGGAAACGGTAAACAAGGCCAACGCCATCTGGAGCCGCGCCAAGAAAGACATCACCCAAGAACAATACGACGATTTCTACAAGCAAATCAGCCACGATTTTGAAGCACCGCTGGCCCACACGCACAACCGCGTCGAAGGCAGCACCGAATACACCCAGTTGCTCTACATCCCAGGCAAAGCACCGATGGACCTGTGGAACCGCGACAAAAAGGGTGGCCTCAAGCTGTACGTGAAGCGTGTCTTCATCATGGACGATGCCGAGGCGCTGCTGCCCACCTACCTGCGTTTCGTCAAAGGCGTGGTGGATTCTGCTGACCTGCCGCTGAATGTGAGCCGTGAGTTGCTACAGGAAAGCCGCGACGTCAAGGCGATCCGCGAAGGCTGTACCAAGCGCGTCCTGTCCATGCTGGAAGACCTGGCCAAGAATGACAAATTGCCAGAGGCTGGCGCCGATGGCGTCACCGATGTGTTGTCTGCGGAAGACAAAGCGGAAGCGGAGAAGAACGTCGGCAAGTACACCAAGTTCTACGCCGAATTTGGCGCTGTGCTCAAGGAAGGTCTGGGCGAGGACTTTGGCAACAAGGAACGCTTGGCCAAATTGCTGCGTTTTGCCAGCACCCAAAGCGACACGCCCGCCGTGTCCCTGGCCGACTACAAGGCGCGCATGAAGGAAGGCCAAGAGGCCATTTACTACATCACCGCCGACACGCTGGCTGCCGCCAAGAACAGCCCGCAACTCGAAGTCTTCAAGAAGAAGGGCATCGAAGTGCTGTTGATGACGGACCGTGTGGATGAATGGGCATTGAACTACCTGCACGACTTTGATGACACGCCTCTGCAAAGCGTGGCTAAGGGCGCTGTGGATTTGGGCAAGCTGCAGGACGAAACTGAAAAGAAGGCCGCCGAGGAAGCCGCCGAAGGCTTCAAACCGCTGCTGGCAAAACTCAAGGAAGCGCTCAAAGACAAAGCGGAAGACGTGCGCGTCACCACCCGACTGGTGGACAGCCCGGCCTGCCTTGTGGTGCAAGACCATGGCATGAGCACGCAACTTGCCCGCATGCTCAAGCAAGCGGGTCAGACAGCCCCTGAGGTCAAGCCGGTTTTGGAAGTGAATGCTGAGCACGCACTGGTGAAAAAGCTGGATGGCTCGGTGCACTTTCACGATCTGGCGCACATCCTTTTTGATCAGGCTTTGCTGGCGGAGGGGGGACTTCCAGAAGATCCTGCGGCCTACGTGAAGCGGGTGAATGCCCTGCTGGTGTGACGCCTGCCAGCTGTTGAAGCTGATAAAAAGGGGCCCGTGGGCCCCTTTTTTTTAACGCAATCTGCTTTGCACAGATCCCATATAGACACTGCATCGAAGTGCTCTCAATGCGCTTTGGTGCTGAGTCTTTACCTCGAGTTCCTGACTCATGCAAAAGACCACGCCTTCTTTGTTGGTCCGGATTTCCTTGTCCAACCGCAATACCTGCTCCAGGATACTGATCTCGTAATCGGTCAACGACATGATGAGCTCTGAAGCGCACGTCATACCAAATGAAGCGTCAATGAATGCGCGCCAATGCACGGCGACCTGGCGGATAAATTCAGTGCGCGATGCGGCAGTCCATTCGCCAGCGGTTGAATGCACGCCTCCGTTGTCGTGGCCATAGGCCCCCAAGCGCTCGAACACGTCCCGGCTGATACCCAGCACCTTGGTGCGGTCCGTGTCGAAAGAAGAATCTTCTGACGCATCGCCCAAAAGAATGTCCAAAGCATCTTGAATAGCCCGCGCCAACCAAAGTGTCTCGATCGACAGGTCGAGATAGGCGTTCGGATTGTGATTTTTGTTTCTGGACATTTTTGGCTCTCCATTGGATTGCCAGATTTTGCGTGCTCTGAAACGCACATTCCTCCGCTAATGTTCAGTCACGAACAATCGCCTCCGCATTCGAAAATCACAACACCGCCAGCAAGGGCTGCAATACGCTGGCCCCCAACTTGCGCGAGCGTTCCCCATTCCAGCCAACGGACGGATTGGGAAGTTTGGCGTTGTCCTTGAAGGGCATTTCAATCGTAAAGGCCAGGCAGCCGAACTGCTGCGCGATCCAGTTGGTTGCCAGTGTGGGGTTGGCCGCTCCGGGAGCGCAGGCACCGTAATTCACTTCATCCTGAAAATCCGGGCAACTCGCCGACCAGGTGGCTTTGAACAGGTTCTCCAACTCGGCTATACGCGGCGAGTAACCCGCCGTTCCTTCTGAGCCAACCACAAAGTTGTACGGCAGGCCTTCGTCACCGTGCACATCCAGGCACAGGTCCACGCCCGTGTCCAACATTTTGCGGCGCACCAGAAAAACCTCCGGCGAACGCTCCAACGTAGGTTCCAACCATTCGCGATTCAGATTGGCGCCCACCGCATTGGTGCGCAAGTTGCCAAGCACCGAGCCGTCGGGATTCATGTTGGGAATCACGTAAAAGACGCATTGATTCAGCAAACTGCGCGAAACCGAGTCGTTGTCGTCCAACAGTCGCTCCAGCAAGCCTTCCACGAACCATTCCGCCATGCTCTCCCCGGGATGTTGGCGCGCGATCATCCACACCTTCTTCTTTTCAGAAAGCGGCGTTGCACTGTCGGCATCGGTCACCCGTAACAAAGCCATATCGCGACCTTGGCAAGTCAAACCCAGATGTTCCTGGGTAACGTGTGGTGAGATGGTGGCGGAGCCCAGCAAGTCGAGGTGTTGCTCCCACGCGTAAGGCTCGAAGTAAGCGAAATAGATGCACTGCGTGGCTGGCGTGGTGCGCGCCGTCATCACTTGGCCATCGTATTCGGTATCAATGCGAAACCAATTCTGTCGGTCGTGGCTGGCCACCACGGAGTAGCCTTGCCATCCCTTGGGGTAGGCACATTGGGCGGCGTTCAAAAACTTCAGTACCACCGCCACGCCTGCCGCACCCTGCAAGCTGAAGTGAAACCATTGCGCAAATTCGCTGGCGTTGTCCTTGCGAATATTCAGGCGGATATCACGCGGGTCATCCAGACTGAGCACTTCTATGGCGCCTGAATCGAAGGCAGTGGAAATATGCAAAGCGGTCATGGAGGGGGAACTTTCGCTGAATGGAAGAACTGCCCTTGAGGGCGTCGCTCCATTGTAGGGACCGAAGGCAGATTAGGCCGCGGACTCCATCCAGGCCTGCACACTGCGGTTCCATCCCTCTATCTCCGGTAATTTGCAGCGCGCATCCATGGCCTTCAAGATAAACCTGTCTGCGTCACTCAGGCTTTCGGGGAAAACCAGCTTCGGCAACACGAACATGGGTTTTCGCTGACTCGCCTGCCCCATTTGCGGCCAACCCTGGTCTTTAAGCCACAGGCCAGTCAACCGCTCTGGGAGCTGAATAGGCATACTGCCGTCCAATGTCGGAACGGTTATCTCACCGCCCAATGCCCAGCGCATCATGCTGATGGGCACGACCACCGAAAGTCGGTCATGGTCGAGTCTGAAGATCGTGCTCTTTTCAATTTGCACCGTTAGTTTGAACCTTCTGGGTGCCTCATTTAAAGAGGATCGAATGCGGATATCGCTCAACGGCACTTCATTGCCATCCAAGGCACCGGCGTGAATATGCACGTCCACCATCCAAGCCTTGCGATCGGTCTTTCCGCTGCCCCTGCACTGCGGGCAGGGGGGCGGCGGCGGTTTGAATATCCCGGTGCCATTGCAGGCCACGCAAGGTGTCAATCGCCCCAATATGTCAGCACCGCCCCGGTCACTGTGCCTGCCACGGCCAAAGCACTGCATGCACTTGGAGCCCAGCGTCCAGGTTCCTGCATATTCCCCGCTTCCCGCGCAGCGCGCGCAGGCGTCGGGCTCCATTCCGTTGAGCCGTTTAACGCAGCCAAAGGCGGCTTCGAAAAGGCTCAACTGCACCGTGCGTTGAACCAGAGCTTCTCGGGTTGCCGCGGATTCACGGGTGTTGGGCTGGAAGCCTTTTTTCCAGTCAAATTCGGTAAAAAAAGGAGTCGACCGACGCGCTTGGGGGGAAGGATGGGTCCGGGGTGTGGTTGCAGAAGTGGTTGCCTGTGGGTGCAGATCCAAATGGCGGCAAACCAGTGAATAGGCCACGTTGATGACTTTCATGCGGGCACCGGCCTGCGGACTGGCAT
>CAIQEX010000785.1 GCA_903870955.1 uncultured beta proteobacterium | reverse complement strand
TCCACCAGGCTGATCGCAGCGATGGCCACACCGCACACCTGAGAAGCGACTTTGACCAAGGCATCAAACTCAGCCTCGGGTGCAGTGTCCAGCGTGCCCAGTTCGCGCAGCGCGTTCACGCGCCAGGGTTCGTTTTCCGGGATGCCAGCAGGAATATAGGATGCAACCATTGCCAGGATTTCTCCTTGAGTAGACGCCGGCAATATTTTGCACCTTCGCGCACCCTAAAGGTGCGCGATTCCGTTCATTTCAGGCCAGAACTTTGGGCACCCGGTTGTTGCGCAGGCGGAAAGCGTCGGGCATGCCGGAGCCCAGCAAGGGGCGCAGGTACATGCGAAAGGCATCTGTCACTCCGGTGCCTTGCGCGTCAATGAATTCATCTTCCATGACCCGTGTCTTGCCAGCCACCGCCTCGATAGGCAGCAGTTCATAGTCCACGGAATAGAAGCCGGTGCGCTTGATGGCCACCGAGCCGTCCTGTTTACCCCACATGGCGAACTGCACGGCCTTTTCGCCCACCTCGCGCGCTTCACGCTGGTCGACATCCGAGACGCAGCCGATAAAGGAGCGCTGCAAGTAGCCAAAGGTGTCACCACGCACGCGCTTGATCTGGAGCTTGCTCTTGATCTCTTCGCACAGCAGGTCGGCCAGTGCCCCATTGCCGCTGAGTTGCACATTGCCATGGGCATCGTGCTCCAGGTCTTTCGCCAGCAGCGCGGCAATCGGCTGCCCGGAGGCGTCGTGAATACCTTCGGAGACAGCAATCACGCAACGGCCGTAACGCTCGTAGGTGGCCTTCACATCGGCCAGGAATTTTTCCAGCACAAAGGTCCGCTCGGGCAGGTAGATCAGGTGCGGGCCATCATCCGGGAACTTCTTGCCCAAGGCCGAAGCGGCGGTCAGGAATCCTGCATGGCGCCCCATGACCACGCCCACATAGACGCCCGGCAAAGCCGCGTTGTCGAGGTTGGCACCGGCAAAGGCCTGGGCCACAAAACGGGCGGCCGAAGGGAAACCCGGCGTGTGGTCATTGCCAACCAAATCGTTGTCAATGGTCTTGGGAATATGAATCGCACGCAGCGGATAGCCGGCCTTTTGCGCCTCCTCGCTGACGATGCGCACGGTGTCCGACGAGTCGTTGCCGCCAATGTAGAAAAAGTGCCCGATCTGGTGCGCCCGCAGCACCTTGAATATTTCTTTGCAATAGGGCACATCGGGCTTGTCGCGGGTGGAACCCAACGCACTGGAGGGGGTGTTTGCCACCAGTTCCAGGTTGTGACTGGTCTCCTGGGTCAGGTCCAGAAAGTCCTCGTTGACGATGCCTCGCACACCGTGCAGCGCGCCGTAAATATGGTTAATTTGCTGAAAGCGGCGTGCCTCCAGTGCGACGCCGACCAGCGATTGGTTGATCACTGCGGTAGGACCGCCACCTTGGGCGACGAGAATTTTTCCAGAGGACATGGGTTGGCTCAATCTTTGGGTAGTTCAGAGGTCAGGGTTTGAAATGTATCCCAATCGGTATCCCCATCGCTCTCGACGGCATCCGGTACCGGAAGCGGGCGGATGAAGTGTCGACGCTCGGCAATGCCCAGATCGTCCGAAGGGGACGGTGCCCCTGCGGCAACTTTATCTGTTCCCGGTTTGCCTGGGATGGCAGACTCAGCTGGTTTCACAGGTTTGCTTGGCTTTTGCACTTTGTCTTTCACAGGCACATTCCGATTTGCCTGCAACGCTTCGATGAGGGCATTCAAAACACTGCAAGAGGTGCAAGTTTAGACCCTCTCCCCACATTTCCAAACCTCTGTGCGCACATCCTGTTTGGCACAGGATGGCGCCCCCCGCTTCAGTGGCCGCCGCCCAGATAAGCCGCTTTCACGGCCGGGTCGTCACGCAGCTTGCTGGCTTCGCCATGCACCGAAATGCGACCGTTCTCCAGCACGTAACCGTAGTCGGCGACCTTCAGCGCCGCGGCTGCAAACTGCTCCACCAGCAACATCGTGACACCACGCGACTTCAGATCGCCAATGATGCGGAAAACCTCCTCCACGAGAATCGGCGCCAAGCCCATGGAAGGTTCGTCCAGCAGCACGATTTCGGGGTTGAGCATCACCGCGCGGGCCATCGCCAGCATCTGTTGCTCACCGCCAGACAGGGTGCCGGCCAATTGCGTGCGACGCTCCTTGAGTCGGGGAAACAATTCCAAAGCCTTATCCAGATCAGCCGCCACATCGCCTTTGGGGCGACTGCCGGTCAAGCGGGGGAAAGCGCCCAGAATCAGGTTATCGGTAACGCTCATGGTGGCAAAGACACGCCGCCCTTCAGGGGAGTGCGCCAGACCGAGCTTGGCGATGGTGAAAGACTCCAGGCCATCGATGCGTTTGCCACTCAAGGAGATCTCGCCCTGGGTGGGTTTGATCATGCCGGAGATGGCACGCATGGTGGTGGTTTTGCCTGCGCCGTTGGAGCCGATCAGCGTGACCACCTTGCCCTTGGGTACTTCCATGGAGATGCCGTGCAGAACCTGCACCTTGCCGTAGCCCGCTTCGAGATTTTTGATTTGCAACATTGTGGTGTCCTGTTCTTATGCGGCTGTGCCACCGAGGTAGGCTTCGATAACCTTTTCATCAGCCTGCACATCGGCGGGCTTACCCTCGGCAATTTTCTGTCCGAAGTCCAACACCGAAACGTTGTCACACACGCCCATGACCACATCCATGTGGTGCTCGATCAGGATCACGGTGATACCGTGGTCGCGGATCTTGCGGATGATGGAGATCAGTTCCTTGATGTCCGGTGCGGTCAGGCCGGCGGCCGGTTCATCCAGCAACAGCAGTTGCGGATCCAGGGCCAGAGCCCGGGCAATCTCCAGCAGACGTTGCTTGCCATAGGGCAGGTTGCGCGCCTCTTCGTTGGCCAGGTCGGCGAGCCCGACAAAGTCAATCAGCCCCAGGCCACGCTCAACCGATGCGGCCTCTTCACGCGTATAGCGGGGCGTGTGCAGAGACACATCGACGATGTTGCTGTTAAAGGTGTGATGCAGACCCACCTGAACGTTTTGCAGCGCCGTCATTTCACCAAACAACTGCACGTTCTGAAAGGTACGCGCAATCCCCGAGAGTGCAATGTCAGACGAGGTTCTGCCGACCACCGAGCGTCCGGCAAATTCAATGGCGCCAGCGGTTGGCACATAAATGCCAGTCAGCACGTTCATCATGGTGCTCTTGCCGGAACCGTTGGGGCCAATCAGTCCGTGAATCGTGCCGCGCTTGACGCGGATGTCGACATTGTTGATGGCTTTCAGGCCACCGAACTGCATCAAGACACCGTTGGCAATCAGCAGATCCTCACCCACACCGGTGCTTGAAGCGTTCATGATCGCGTCCTTGTGGGCGCCGCCACTCAGCACCACGGCCTGACCGGCGCGTGAACCTTTGCGCACAAACAGATTGCGGACAAAGCCCACGATGCCGTCCTGCAGGTAATAGACCACGAACAAAATCATCAGGCCGAAGATGGACAGTCGCCAGTCGGTGATGGACTGCAGCCAGAAAGAGAAACCAGCCAGCGCGATGGTGCCCACCACTGGCAGGATCAAGGCCTTGGGCGTGGTCATCTTGCGGGCCACAGCAATCGCACCACCCACGGCCATGAGTACCGCAAGCGTGGACGCCACCGTGCGGAACATTTCCAGATCGTCGAGCAGCTTGGGCAGGATCACGATGATGGCCGCGCCCAGTAGCGAGCCCACGCGGCTCTTGCGTCCACCCATGATCACAGCCAGCAGGAACAGCACCGTCAACTCGAAGTTGTAGGTGTTAGGCGAAATATATTGTTCCGAGTAGCTGTACAGGCAACCGGCCAGACCGGCAAAGCCGGCGCTGATCACAAAGGCGTAAACCTTGTAGCGATAAACCGAGACGCCCATGCAATCCGACGCCACCGGGCTACCCCGCAAGGCTTCAAAGGCACGGCCGAGTTGCGATTTGAGTATGCGGTCCACCACCACCAGCGAGATCACCATCAAAGCCAGAACGGTCCAGTAAAAACCGTGCTCATCGAGTTGCACACCGGCAATGGATGGTTTGGGGATCTTGATACCCAGAGGTCCTTCGGTGAGGAAGTCCATCTCGTTGATCAGGATCTGAATGATGGTGCCGAAAGCCAAGGTCACCATGGCCAGGTATGGACCGGTCACGCGCAATGCGGGCAGTGCCAGCAGCGCACCGAAACCCGCAGTCACGCCGATGCTGGCCGGCACGATGACCCACAGCGGCGCACCCAGTTTCAAAAAGAACACACCGGCGGTGTAAGAGCCCACACCAAACAGACCCGCGTGGCCCAGCGAGACCTGACCGGTGTAGCCGACCACAATGTCCAGACCAAACAGCAGGATCGCATAAATCATGATCGTGCCGATCATGTGGATGTAGTACGGGTTGCTGGTGTACAGCGGCGCGGCCGCCAGTATGGCAACGCCGATGACGCCAGTAATAAGTGACTTGAGCTTCATGTTCAGACTTTCTTGATCGCGGTTTTGCCGAACAGGCCGGACGGTTTGAAGGCCAGCACCAGCAATAGCAGCACCAGGCCAGGAACATCCTTGTAGCCCGTGGAAAGATAGAAGCCGGTGGTGGTTTCAGCCACACCGAGGATGATGCCGCCGACGATGATGCCCAACCCGCTGGTCAAGCCACCGATGATGGCCACCGCAAAAGCCTTGAGACCCAACACCGCGCCCATGGTGGCGCCAGTCAATGTGAGTGGCGCAATCAGGGCCCCGGCAAAAGCCGCAGTGGCGGAAGACAGCGCGTAGGAGAAGGTAATCACCAGGCCCGTGTTAATGCCCATCAGCTTGGCGGCGTCGCGGTCATTGAAGGTGGCGACCACGGCCTTGCCATAAATCGTTTTGCGGTTGAAGAACTCGACTCCCAACATCATCAGCACCGCGCCAATCACCACCAGAATTTCCATGGGCAGCACATTGGCCCCCAGAAACTTCATGGGCGACTCGGGCAGGGGCGAGGGAAACTTCAGGTCATCGCGGCCCCAGATGTTTTCAGCCACATTCTTGAAAATAATCCCCAAGGCGATGGTGGACATAATCCAGCCAAACTCGCTCTTGATCTTGATCGCCGGAGCCACACCAATGCGCTCCACGACCGAACCCTGCACCAACCCAAAAACAATCACTACGGGCAGCATCACCCAGTAATTCATACCCTTGTTGACGAGGGTCAGACCCACCATCGCACCCAACATGAGCGCATCACCCTGACCGAAGTTCAACGTATCGGAGGTCTGGAAAGTCAATTGGTAGCCGAAGGCAATGACCGCGTAAATCATGCCCAGCGCGATACCGCTATAGACAAGTTGTAAAAGGATTTCCATGGGGTGGTCCTATGCAATTAATTCAGTGAACCGCAACTGCGCCGCGGCCGAAAAAAGGCACCGCGCCAGCCACTGTGACCGGGGCGATGCCTGAGACTAGCAACCGGGGTTGCCGCTTATTTCTTGATAACCAAAGCACCCTTTGCGTTGGTGTCTTTGACACGAATTTCGGAAGCCTTCTTTTGGTCTTCTGCATAGGCGTATTCCACGCGACCGCCCTTGACCTCGCCGAACACCGGAATATTCACGGTAATCGCCTCATGGTCCTTGGCAGAGAAAGGCGCCTTATACGTAGTGACCACACCATCAACCGGGGTCTTCAGGTCTTCAAGGGCAGCCTTGATCTTCGGACCGTCGGTGGAGTTGGCTTGCTTGATGGCCGCTGCCAGCAGGTAAATAGAGTCGTAACCCTGGGCTGCGGACACGGGTGAATCGATGCGACCACCCTTGGGGTTGAAAGTCTTCAGGTAGTTGATGATGAAGGATTGGCGCTTGGGCGTTGTGGGCGCCTGGATAAAGGTTTGCGGCATGCGCGCGCCTTCACCGCCTGGGCCGGCATTGTCAATGAAGTTGGCCATGGACAAAGTCCAGCTACCCACCATCGGAACCTTCCAGCCCAGCTTGGTCATGCCATTGGCGATCTGCGCCAGTTCAGGTCCGATGGCATAGGTCAGGATCGCTTCGGCTCCGGCTTCCTTGGCCTTCAACAACTGCGCGGTCATGTCCACATCCTTGATGTTGAACTTCTCGACCGCAACCGCCTTGATCCCCTTCAGTTCCAGCGCTTTTTCCAGGTCAGCGCGGCCGAGTTGACCGTAGTTGGTGGAGTCGGACAGGATGGCAACCTTCTTGAAACCGCGGCGGGTAATCGCCTCTTCCACGATCATCGGAGCCTGGATGCTGTCGTGCGCGGCATTGCGGAAGATGTAGTTCTCGGGCTGGTCGTCAAACTGGTGGGTGACGAGTGAACCCGTGGCCACGTTGTTCATGACCGGGATTTTGGCTTCCTGGTAAAAGCGCTGCGAGGCCAGGGCCACACCGGTATTGATGAAGCCCACGGTGACGGCCACTTTTTCCTTGTTGATCAACTCCTGCGCAATTTGCACGCCGCGTTCATTCTTGGCTTCGTCATCGCGCTCGACGATCAGCAACTGGCGACCAATAACGCCGCCGGCCTTGTTGATTTCATCCACGGCCAGTTTGACGCCGTCGCGCATGCTCACGCCCATGGACGAGGAGCCTCCTGTGAAGGGACCGGAAACGCCGATCTTGATGGGGTCTGCTGCATGCGCCAAGCCGGACAGGCTCAGGATGGCCGCCGAAATGGCGATGAGGGAAGCACGCTTGGTGTATTGAAAGGTCATTGCTATTGTCTCCATATTTAAAAAATAAGTCCCACGACGCGCTGCGCACACTTTTCGAAAATTGCTGCTGCGAGTGTGCAGAAGTCTATGCCCGAGAGTGACGGTAATCTATACGCGTTTGCCCCACATTGAGGGCTTGCATTCAGCTTGCTGTCAGCTAAAAGGGCCTAAACACGCTGAAGAATTTTCAGCCCAAGCGCGAAAATAATTGATCGTCAAAATACATAAGGGTTTACCCATGTCCCGACTGCGACAGGTGACCCTTTAATGCACCACCGACTTGGAGAAAAAGTTCAGCACGATAACGCCCGACGAAATCAGGGCGATGCCAATAAATGCGGGAACATCCAGCTCCTGTTTGAACCACAACCAGCCGACCAGCGTGATCAACACCACGCCCACACCGGACCAGACGGCATAGACAATTCCCACAGGCAGGGTGCGAAGGGTCAGTGACAGCGTATAAAAAGCCGCTGAATAGCCCGCCACCACCAGCAGTGAGGGCAAAAGGCGCGTGAAACCATCAGACGCCTTGAGCGCCGACGTGGCAACCACCTCCAAGACGATGGCGACTGAAAGATACAACCAGTTCATATAAACCCTCGGAATTTGCCGCCGGGTCGGCCCATGGCCTCCCTTAGAATCATCCGGCTGATGACCCTTCTCCCTGACTCTACAACGCCGACTGTTCCCACCCCATCCCGCAGCCGACGCGTTCTGTTGGAATCCCGCGCTCTGTGGCATCTGGCCTGGCCGATTTTGATTGGCCAACTGGCCACCATCGGCATGTCCGTCACGGACGTGGCCATGGCCGGCCACGCGTCAGCGGCCGACCTGGCTGGGGTTTCTCTGGGTGTTTCGATCTGGAACATGACCATTCTCACGTTGATGGGGCTGCTGATGTCGGTGAATCCGATGGTGGCTCACCATGTGGGTGCCGGAGAGTTCGACGCCGTACCGCATGTCGTGCGCCAGGGCTTGTGGAAGGCCGTGGGCGTGGGTGTACTGGCTTTTGTACTGGCCAACTTGGCGGCCCAGGTATTTGACGTGATGGACATCGAACCCGCCGTACGGGATATCGCAAAAAGCTTTGTCCGCGTGAGCAGCTTCGGTCTGCCCGCCTTTACCTGCTACCGCGTGCTCTATGGTTACAGCACCAGCATCAACCAGACCAAGCCGATGATGGTGATCGCCCTGGTCGCGTTGCTGCTTAACGCTCTGGTGAACTGGTTGCTGGTGTTCGGCAACTGGGGGTTTCCCACGCTCGGCGGCGTAGGCTGCGCCTGGTCGACCATGGTCTGCGTCTGGTTCCATCCGCTGGCGTTGATGTGGTGGATGCGCGTGGCACCTGCCTATCGACCTACCTGGCCGTTTACCCACTGGGAGGGCCCGGAATGGCCGATGCTGCGCAGCCTGCTCAAGTTGGGTGTTCCCATTGGAATCACCTATTTTGCCGAGACCAGCGCCTTCAGCCTGATTGCCCTGTTGATCGCGAAGTTTGGCAGTGCGCAGGTGGGGGCTCACGCGATTGCGCTGAACTTCACCTCGCTGACCTTTATGGTCCCTTTGAGTTTGGGTCTGGCCTTGTTGACCCGCGTGGGGCAAAGCCTGGGTGCGGGCGACCCGGTTGCTGCGCGCTTCAGAGCCTGGGTCGGCGTGGGTTTGACGTGGGCCTTTGCACTGGTGGCCTCTCTGGGTTTGGCCGTTTTCCGTCAAACAATCGCGTCCGCTTACACCAGCGATGCGGTGGTGGCGGCGCTGGCTGCAAATCTGCTGATCTTTGCAGCGCTCTTTCAGTTGTCCGATTGCACGCAAGTGGTGACCAGTTGCGCCATTCGTGGCTACAAGGTGACCCGCGCACCCATGGTGCTTCACCTTGCCGCCTTTTGGGGCTTCTCGTTGCCACTGGGCTGTTTACTCGGTCTGGCACCGCAATGGCTGCCGTTCGCACCGACTGAGCCCATGGCAGCACAAGGCTTCTGGATCGCGTTAATCGTCGGTCTGTCCGTCGCTGCCATCGGTCTGGTCATCATGCTGCGCAATGTCTCGCGCAGGCGCATCCTGTCCAACTGAAGCCACGCACTCCAACGCTCCCCTCGCCCATGCCAAGCACTCCCCGCCACACCCGCATGTCCGCCGCACAAGTAGTGCTCGTGCTCTCGCTGTTGCTGGGGTTGCAGCCCATCACCACCGACCTGTATTTGCCTGCGCTACCGGGTCTGACACAAGACCTGGGCGCCAGCATGGCGCAGGCGCAACTCACCCTGACCGCCCTGTTGCTGGCCTTTGGCGCCTCACAACTGGTGTGGGGGCCGATCTCGGACCGCTTTGGACGCCGACCGGTGTTGCTGGTGGGTATGGTGGCCTACCTGCTGGCCTCCGTGGCCAGTGCCTTGTCCGAGAGCATGCACACGCTGATCATCTGGCGCGCGCTGCAAGGCGTTGCCATGGGCGCGGGTGTGATGTGTGCGCGTGCCATCGTGCGCGACCTCTATGAACCGTCGCAGGGTGCCACCGTCATGTCCAAGGGCTTGAGCGGCCTGGGTGTCATTGCCTGCCTGAGTGCACCCGTCGGCGGAGCGCTAACGTCCCTTTGGGGTTGGCATGCGGCGCTGATGACGCTGGCCGTTTTCAGCGCGTTTACGTTGGCATTGATTGCCTTGCGTTTTGAAGAAACCCTGGTGCAAAAAAATCCGCAGGCCCTGCAATGGAAGCGCATGCTGCAGACCTGGTGGCTGATCCTGCGCACACCGCAGTTTGTCGCCTTCTCGGCACTTTCCATGGCCTCTTATGGCGGCCTCTTCACCTTTCTCGCAGCCTCGTCCTTTGTCTACATCCGGGTACTCGGGTTCAGCGCTACGCAATACGGCCTGACCATGTTTCTCAACTCCTTCATTTACCTGCTTGGAACCTTTGCCTGCCGCCGGATGGTGGCGCGGTACGGGGTTAGACGCAGCGTGGCCATTGCCGGTATTTTTTCGCTGGTCGGGGGCGGCAGCATGGCTTTGCTGGCGCAGGCTGGTGTGGTAGCCGGATGGGCCATCATGCTGCCCATGTGTTGCTTCATTTTTGCCCATGGTATTCACCAACCCTGCGGCCAAAGCGGCGCCGTGGCACCTTTTCCGCAAGCAGCGGGTGCGGCCTCCGCCATGAACGGATTCCTCATGATGGTGGCGGCATTTTTCACCGGGCAGTGGCTCGGTGCACACATGAATGGCACGGTGTTTCCACTGGCTTATGGCATGTGCTTCTGGGGCGTGCTATTGGCCTTGACGGCGTGGACTCTGGTGAAACGTTATGGCCAGATCTGAGACCCAGGCAATCCCGTTCTACCTGGCCCTGGCGGGCCCTACCGCCTCGGGTAAAACTGCGGCGGCACTGGAGATTGCGCGTCACCATGACGTGGAAATCATCAACGTCGATTCGGCCCTGGTCTACCGCGGCATGGACATTGGCACGGCCAAGCCCTCGGCGCAGGAACGCGCCGCTGTGGTGCACCACCTGATTGATATCCGTGACCCGCTGCAGGCCTATAGCGCAGCCGAATTTGTCCGCGACGCCAGCGTCCTGATACGGGAGATTCATGCAAGGGGCAGGCTGCCGCTGCTGGTGGGCGGCACCATGTTGTATTTCAAAGCCTTGGCCGATGGGCTGAACGATATGCCACCGGCCGATGCGGTGGTACGTGCCGTCCTCTCCGCCGAGGCCGAGGAAAAAGGCTGGCCGGCCATGCATGCCCAACTGGCTCTGGTGGACCCGGTGACAGCACAGCGACTGGCTCCGGCTGACAGCCAGCGCATCCAGCGGGCCCTTGAGGTCTACCGCGTGAGTGGTCTGCCTTTGTCCCACTTCCATGCGCAGGCCGCGCAGACCCCAGCATCGCACTCCGACAGCCTGCTGATTTCCCTGGAACCCAATGAACGCCCGTGGCTTCATGAGCGCATCGCATTGCGTTTTGACAACATGCTGGCTGGTGGATTTCTCGACGAAGTCCGGACCTTGCGCGCGCGTGGTGACCTGCACATCGACTTGCCCTCCATGCGCTGTGTGGGTTACCGCCAGGCTTGGGAAGCCCTGGAAAGCTTCTGGCCCATGGCGGAACTGCGCGACAAAGGCATATTTGCCACGCGGCAACTTGCCAAACGCCAGATCACCTGGCTGCGGTCCATGCCGCAGCGCCATATCGTGGCCTGCGATGCGGAAGGTGCCCTCAGCCATGTTCTGCGCCTGGTGCATGAGGCCGTGCACAACAAGCCCCTTTCAGACGATCAATGAACCGGCTCTGTTACAACGTACGGTATGACATTGCGCCTTCGCGACCTGAGTAAACATTACGGTGAAGCACCGGTTTTCGCCCATGTTTCGCTGGATGTGGCGCCGGGTGAGTTTGTCGCCATCGTGGGCGAATCCGGCGTCGGCAAATCCACGTTGTTGAACTGCATGGCAGGGCTGGACCACTGGGATCACGGCACGGTTCAGGTCGAGGGAGTGGACATCGGCACGCTGAATGAAGACGCCCGCGCCCTGCTGCGGCGTGAAAAAGTGGGCTTTGTATTTCAGGCCTTCCACGTGTTGCCGCACCTGGATGTGTTTCAAAACGTAGCGCTGCCGCTGCTCTTGTTGGGCCAGTCCGACACGGCCCGGGTACAGGCCATGCTGGATGCCGTGGGGCTTGGTGCGCTGGGACACAGGCTGCCCCAGCAGCTCAGCGGTGGCCAATTGCAGCGAGTGGCCATTGCGCGTGCCCTGGTGCACAAACCGCGCCTCCTGCTAGCGGATGAACCTACGGGCAATCTCGATCCGACCACGGCGGCTCTGGTCATGCATGCCCTGGTGCAGCAGTGTCGGATTCAGCAAGCCTCTCTGGTATTGGTGACGCATTCCGTATTGGCGACCGAACTCGCAGATCGGGTATTGCACCTCACTGCACAGGGTTTGGGTCCGTTATAGACCGACCTCAGGCGCACACTCCGTTACAAGCTGCCGTGGCCCCGAGGCCGGCGCAGACACTAAGCTAGGTGGTATCGGAGAAAAATACATGAGTTGGAAAATATCTCGACTATCGACTAGCCTTTTGGGAATGTTGCGCGAGCGCGATTCCACCGCGGGTGAGGCATCCCGATCGCAGGTCGAAAATATCCGCGAAGAGATGCTCAACTGCATGGCCAGTTTTCTGGAAGGCAAGGCGGTGCGTCCAGCAGTTTGGGCCAAAGTACTCGAGGCCGACGACATCCAGAGTCTCTGGTATTTGCGCAGCGACGTCATGCACATGCTGTGTGGCTATTGTGGTGAAACGGTGGCCGCAGCCCAATTAAAGGCCATCACAGAGATGTTTGGCGGCCACCTGCCCAAAGCCCAGTTCGCCAGCGCGAAACAAAGAAACTAAAAAGAACCCCCACGCTTGTCGCTGCGCGTACTGCGCTGCCCCCCGAGGGGGCGCATTTCGCCTTGGGGCGGCCCGTAACAGGGCCATTTGCTTGCCATCACAATCAGGCCATGTCCTCACCCTTGTGGCCCCTGCTCAAAACCTTTTCCGTTCAGGAGCTGTTGCACCATCCGTGGCGCAATCTGGCTGCGGTGGTGGCGGTCATGTTGGGGGTGGCGCTGGCTTTTTCCGTGCACCTGATCAATGCCTCGGCATTGGATGAGTTCTCGCAGGCCGTGCGCGCGGTCAGCGGGAAGGCTGACCTGGAGTTGCGCAACACGGGGGCGAATCGACGCCTGAAAGATTCGCACCTTGCCTTGCTGCTGCAACGGCCCGAGGTGGCCCTGGCACTCCCGGTGCTGGAACTCAGCACCTATGCGCTGGTCAGCCCAACAGACGGTGGCCCGGCAAAACGTGTGCTGTTGCGGGTGCTGGGTGTCGATACCCTGCAAATCGCAGCCATGGCGCCCGAACTGATGCCGCTTCCAGGACGCGAGGGCGAGCGCCTCGCGATATTTGGGCCCGAAACCGTGTTCCTGAACCCCGCCGCCACTTTGGCGTTGGGTCAAAAAACAGTCTCGTTACAGCGTGGCATGCAGCTCAAATCTGCCCACATCGCGGGCCAGGTACGCGCCGGTGGAACACCACTCGCGGTAATGGACATTGCCGCGGCGCAAGATTTTTTCGACGCGTTTGAAGCACTCAGCAAGGTCGATATCCGGTTGAAAGCCGGAGTGGATCGGGACGCATTTGTTCGCACGCTGCAAACCTCTCCCGACTGGAGCGCCGAGTTGAGTCTGCAGCCACCGGGCGATGCGGCCGAACGCATTGGCAACCTGTCACGCGCCTACCGGGTCAACCTGACGGTGTTGGCCTTGATTGCGCTGTTTACGGGTGGGTTTTTGGTGTTCTCGGTACTGGCCTTGAGCGTCACGCGTCGCGCGCAGCAATTTGCACTGCTGGGCGTGTTGGGACTCACCGCCAGACAGCGCCTGCAACTGGTGCTGCTGGAGGCTGCTGTGCTGGGCGTGATCGGCAGTGCGCTGGGTATTGCCCTGGGCACGGTCCTGGCAGACTTGGCGTTGCACCTGCTGGGCGGCGACCTGGGAGGTGGCTTCTTTGCCGGCATCGCGCCGGCGCTGCAGTGGAGTCTGCCAGCTGCGACCGTGTTCGCAACCATGGGAATTGCCACTGCACTGGCGGGTGCCTGGCGACCCGCGCGTCTGGCCCAGGACATGCCGCCTGCTCAAACACTCAAGGGTCTGGGTACGCTGCGGACCCACGCGTCACGCGCCTGGGTCGGTCCGACCTTGTTGCTGGCGGGCTGTGCGCTGGCCTTGACGCCGGCGCTGGGTGGTGTGCCTTTGGGTGCCTATTTGGGCATCGCCTTGCTGCTGTTGGGTGGCATTGTGGCTTTGCCGTGGCTGGTGGGCCTGGTGCTCGACCGTGTGGCGCCCCGGGTGGCGCAACGCGTCTTGCCGCTGCTCGCCGTCGAGCGGGCGCGGCGCGTGCGTGAAAGTGCTGCGGTCGCGGTCAGTGGCGTGGTGGCTTCGCTCAGTCTGGCGGTGGCCCTCACAGTGATGGTGAGCAGCTTTCGCCAGTCGGTGACCCATTGGCTGGACACGGTGTTACCGGCATCCCTGTATGTGCGCTCGGGCGTCGGTGGCGCACAGGAACTGGCCTATTTTGACGACGCGTTTGTGCAGGCTGCAGCAAAGCTGAAGGGGGTTGAACGGCTAACGGTGCAACGCAACCTGCCGCTCAACCTGGATGCCTCCAAGCCAGCGGTTTCGCTTCTGGTACGCGCCCTTCCCGCGCAAAATTCCGCCTCCCCGGAACTGCCACTGGTAGGTGAGGCTTTGGCCGTGCCCGCGGGTCGCATCGGGATTTATGTCAGCGAAGCCGTGGTCGACTTGTATGGCGCACGTATGGGCGAGAACTTTGCCCCTTTGCAAAAGGCCTTCAACACCGGGGAGAACATTGACAGCGGCAAGGGGACGCCATTTTTTGTCGCCGGCATCTGGCGCGATTACGCACGCCAATTTGGCACCATTGCGATGGACAGCGCAGATTTTGCGCGTCTCAGCCCCGACCGCCGGGTCAATGACCTGGCACTGTGGCTGGAACCCGGCGCAGACGTTGCCAGCGTCGAGCAGGGGCTCAGGAATTTGGCCGACCAACAGGCCGGCAGTCGCAATGGGCAAGCCGGGCAACTGCTGGAGTTTGGTTCGGCAGCGCAAATCCGCGCCACAACCCTGCGTATTTTTGACCGCAGTTTCGCTGTGACCTATTGGCTGCAGGCGGTGGCGGTGGGCATTGGGTTGTTCGGCGTGGCAGCCAGCTTTAGCGCCCAGGTGCTGGCACGTCGCAAGGAGTTTGGCTTGCTGGCCCACCTGGGACTGACACGGCGTCAAATTCTGCGCGTGGTGGCTACCGAGGGCGCGGCCTGGACCGCACTGGGCTCCATCGCCGGTGTCTTGCTCGGTCTGGCTGTGGCGGTGGTACTGGTGTATGTGGTGAACCCGCAAAGCTTTCACTGGAGCATGGAACTCAACCTGCCCGGCTGGCGCCTTCTGGCACTGGCCATTTCAGTGGTCATCGCGGGTACCGTGACGGCCTGGCTGGCGGGTAGAGCGGCCGCAGGCCATGACGCGGTCATGGCGGTGAAAGAAGACTGGTAAACCACGGCAGATCGAAGGCGATCTGGCGCAGCGCCACAGGCTTTGACGGCAAATTCCTTGAGCATTGAAATGTGAGCCGGTTCGTGCCGCGCGTTGCGAGGCGACTGCGCATCACCGACAATCGACGCAATATTAATTGCGGGCGAATCGACTCAACAGTCGGACGCCTTCCCGGAGGAAATGCATGTTGCGATGGCGCTTGTTGGTAGCGGTCAGTGCCTTGGTCTTGGGGACATCCGCCTTGGCGCAAACGGAGACTCTGCTTCTCAAACGCGCATCCGATTTGCGCCAGGGTCCGTCAGAGAGCACCGCGGTGGTGGCATCGCTGCCCGCACAAACACCGGTGACACGCCAGCCTGAGCGCCAGGGCCCCTGGATGCGGATCACAACGGCGACTGGCCAAAGCGGATGGATTCACATGTTTGATGTCGGTGCGTCCGCACCGCCTACCAGCACCGGCAGCACAGCCACAGGCATGCTGCGTGGGCTGACCAGTTTCCTCAATCGCAGCAACACACCAAGCACCACCACGGCGACGGCCACGGTCGGCATTCGCGGCATGAGCGCCGAAGATATCGCCAATGCGCAACCCAACCTGTCGACCTTGAAACAGGCCGAAGCACTGCGAGCGGATGCGGCGCAGGCACGCAAATTTGCAGAGGAAGCCCAACTGGCGGCCCGCGCTGTGGATGCACTGCCAGAGCCACCTCCACCGACGCCCGCCAACGATGCCGCGGCCAATGGCCAGCGCGGGAGTTCAAAATGAAGCCGCGTTTGTACCAACTCGCTCTCACCGTGGGATTGTTTGCACTCCTCAGCCTGGGTAACGCCCAAGCGCAGGACCCGGGCAAGGCGCTAGGCGGCTTTTTGCAAAATCTTCTAAAGCCTGGCTCAACTCCAGCCAACAACAAGGACACCTTGGGCAAACTGCTGGACTTGGGCGGCGCGACACCACCGGCGGCACCACCGGCTGCAACACCCAAGTCCGACAACCCGGATCTGCTGGGCTTGCTCACGCAATCCGTGGAACAGATTGATGAGCCACGTGAAATTGAAATCGGCCAGCACCTGGCTGCGGTGCTGCTGGGCGCCAAGCCCTTGCACAAAAACATGGCGTTGCAAGCCTATGTCAACCGCCTGGGCCGCTGGATCAGCCTGCAGTCCACACGTCCCAACCTGCCATGGACGTTTATGGTGCTGGACGACAGTGGCTACAACGCTTTTGCCGCACCTGGGGGTTATATTTTTGTCACCAAGGGCTTGATTGATGCACTCAAGGATGAATCCGAACTGGCGGGTGTGCTGGCGCATGAAATTACGCATGTGCTGTCCAAGCACCATCTGCAGGCCATGAACAAATCCGCGCGCACCGGTTTGCTGGCCAAGCTGGCTGCCTCGCAACTGGCCAAGGAAGGCAATTCGGCCTTGTCCTCGCAACTGATCAATCTGGGGCGCGACCTGTATTCCAAAGGCCTGGACCAGGGCGATGAATTGGAGGCCGACCGCAACGGAGTGGCGCTGGCAACCCGCGCCGGCTTTGACCCGTATGGTCTGGTGGGGGTCTTATCCCAATTGCGCACAGTAGCACCAGACAACCCGATGTTTACCTTGCAAATGAGCACCCATCCCTCGGCCCAGGTTCGACTGGATCAACTCGAGTTGGCCATGGGCCAGCGCCTGGACGGCTTTGTCGGCAAGCCGCCGGTGCTTCTGGCACAACGCCTTGCTAAGATGGGGAATGCCAAATAGTCCCATTCGCGCACTGAGCTCTGCCACCCTGCGGTTCGCCGCATGAAGCGCAGCGTTTGTTGTCCCAGCGCATGAGGTTCTCCAGACGTCGATGGCTGCTGGGAGCGGCTACCTCCGCAGCACTGCCAAGCGGAATTGGGGCAACCACGCCGCCGGTTGCGGCCCGCCCGTTAAACCAGCCTAGACCTCTTGTTTTTCCGCGAGATGCCGGCGCCCATCCGGAATTCAAGACCGAGTGGTGGTACCTCACCGGCCACGCCAAAGTGGCCGGGCTGGATGCCGCTTACGGGTTTCAAATCACCTTTTTTCGCAGCCGGGTAGACGAAACGCAAAGCATGCGGTCCCGCCTGGCCGCGAAGCAGTTGCTGTTTGCCCACGCTGCCATCACCGATGTTCAGGCCAAGCACCTGCACCACGACCAGCGGATTGCGCGTTGGTCCGGAGCGGCACCAGGCCAGAACGGCACAGATACGGCGTCTGCCAGCGCGCTGGACACCGGCGTGGTACTAAAAGATTGGTCCCTGCTGCGAGAAGGCGACAAGCTACGGGCCCAGATTCAAGCCGAAGGGTTTGCCATGGATCTGCGCTTTGCCAGTACCCAACCCGTGTTGCTGCAAGGGGATGCAGGCTTGTCGCGCAAGGGGCCGGACCCGCGCCAGACAAGCTACTACTACAGCCTGCCACAGCTTCAGGTCAGCGGATCGCTGAAGTTGGGAACCACAGCGCTGCAGATGGAGCCCGGCAGCACCGCCTGGCTGGACCATGAATGGAGCGAAGAGGTCCTGCCCACAGGCGCAGAGGGCTGGGACTGGATTGGCATCAACCTGTTTGACGGCAGTGCGCTCACCGCCTTTCGCGTTCGCAGCAAGGGCGGTGACACATTGTGGGACGGTGGCTCGTTTCGCTCAGGCTCCACCCGGTATATCTTCAAACCCGGTGAGGTGATCTTCAAAGCCATGCGTATTTGGCGCAGCCCAACCAGCCGGGCCAGCTATCCGGTCGAATGGATGGTGCGAACCCCCGCAGACTTCTATACCGTCAAAGCCGTAGTCGACAACCAGGAGCTGGACAGCAGCAATTCGACCGGTGCGATTTACTGGGAAGGTCTGTGTGAGGTTTGGGACAGCAACAGCCGCCTAGTCGGGCGTGGCTATCTGGAGATGACCGGTTACGCCGCACCATTAAGAATGTAGCCCCCACGCTTCCCCACTTCGTGTGGGTCGCTGCCCCCCGAGGGCGCGCGTTTTACCTTGGGGCGGCCCGGCGGTAAAACCTGGCCCCCACGCTTCCCCACTTCGTGTGGGTCGCTGCCCCCCGAGGGGGCGCGTTTTACCTTGGGGCGGCCCGGCGGTAAAACCT
>CAIQEX010000784.1 GCA_903870955.1 uncultured beta proteobacterium | reverse complement strand
GGTGTTTGTAAACAACGCCGTCAATGTGCCGTTTAGCCAGTTGTTCCTCACAGGGGGAGACAACACCGTGCGCGGTTACAAACACGAAGAAATCGGGGTAACCCGCAACGGTGTTCTGACGGCCGAAAGCGGACGCTATCTGGCGACCGCAGGTGTCGAGTGGCAGCGTCCGATCGTGCTCGACGGGCTGATGACGGATTGGGAAACCGATGTATTTGTCGACACCGGTGCGGTGGCCAACCGGGTCGATGATTTCAGTTTCAAAACCGGGTTGGGAGTGGGCGCACGCTGGAAGAGCCCGGTCGGGCCACTGCAGATTGATCTGGCCTATGGCGTAGCCACCCAAACCTACCGCCTGCACATGAATGTAGGCTTTGTATTCTGATGCGGCGTCTGAAAATTCTTTTTCACCTGGCAGGTGGCGCGCTCAGTTTGGCGCAGAGCATTGCCGTATCCGTCGCCCTGGCGCTAGCGCTGGGTCTGCTGTTCTGGCTGCAGACGGAAGACTCGTTGGAGCAGGGCCTGCGGATCGCGGCGGCGGTGCTTCCTGCAGACCAACATTTGCAGGCGCAAGGGGTCACAGGCTCGCTGCTGTCCGGCGGACACATGGACCACCTGGTATGGCAGAAGGGTGCCTTGATGGTGGAGGGTTCAGGTGTCACCATCCGTTGGGATTGGCATGCTGTGCTGGAAGGTGAATTGCGGGTCACAGGGTTGCAAGCACGCACACTGCGCCTATCGGACCGAAGCCCCGCGTCTGACTCGCCTTTTTCGGAACTGCCATTGCCCATGCGGGCCGATGTGCAGTTCTCCGTGGACCGGTTCGAATGGGCTGGACCACCCGCCTGGACGATCGAGGGCCTGCATGGCCATTACCGATATGACGGCTCGACGCATACGGTTCGGGACACCTCTTTGCGCTTTGCAGATGGAAATTACGACGTGCAAGCTGAATTGCAGGCGCTTGAGCCCATGGCACTGACATTGAACCTGCGCGGTCATGTGCGCGCACCCGTCACGATCCAGCAAAAGCCATTATTGCTGGACGCCCAGGCCATCGCCCACGGCACGTTGTTGGGACCGGATGCCTCGGTGGATGTGGCCGTCGATTTGCAGCCTCAGGGTCGCGGTGGGGACCGGGTGCTCGGCTTGATGCAGGCCTCGCTCCAGGCCACGCTCAGGCCGGCCCGTGCGCAGCCGATTGAACGGGCCCAAGGACATTGGACTGCACTCAACCTGGCCACGCTGTGGCCCCAAGCCCCGCTGACCAGTCTTTCAGGCCAGGCGCAAGTCCTGCCAGACGGAAAGGGGTGGCGTGGCGAAGTGCAACTGCAAAATAACGCGCCCGGCCCGCTAGACCAGCAACGTCTGCCCTTGGATAGTGCCACGGCCAGCCTGGAGTACCGCAACGGGGGTGGTTGTTATCCGCACTGCAGGCCCAAGGGGCTGGTGGTACGGCGCAGGCGCAGGGAAGTTATTCGGGTAACCCACAGCAATGGTCCCTGTCAGCAACATTGCAGGGGCTGAAGACGCGGCATTTGGATAGCCATTGGCCTGCCACCACCCTGGACGGCACGTTCACCGCTCGACAAACGGCGCTGGGCCTGGATTTCGACAGCCAGCTGCTGGCGCCGATACCGGCCGGAGAAACATTGCAAGCCTTGCGGGTGGAAGCCAAAGGCAGCTTGAACGGTGCGACGTTGCAGTTGGAGAAATTGATGCTTCAGACCCCACAGGCGAAATTGTCGGGTCAATGGCAACTGGATACCGGCACTTACGCCGGCAAGGGGCAGTTGCGTGCGGAATTACCGGGGGCGCAAGGCGATCTGGATGGAAGCCTGTCGGCCACTTCCGGGCAGGGTTCCAGCCAATGGCAAGTCGGCAATCTGCAATCGCTGTCGCGCTGGTTGCATGAACTGCCAATCGTGGGAGCAGACTTGCCCCTGTGGGATGCCCAGGGCGTGGTGGACCTGTCCGCGCACTGGAGCGGTGGCTGGCAAAACCTGGGGTCCGATTTGAAGTTGGAGGCAAGTGCCAAAACCAGGCAACTGGATTTGAGCAACAGGCTGCAACTGCAAGACCTGAACTTTGATGTGTCGGGCACCTTGCGGGCCATGGCACTCAAGCTGACCGGCAAAGCACGCAGCGGGACGCAACAACTCGCGGTTGCGGCCCACTCACAACTTGCGCAGGTTCGTGAGGGTCAATGGCAGGCGCATGTGGACACGTTGGAATGCGTCGCAACGGATGGTCTGCAGCCCAAGCCCTGGAACCTGCAACTGCAGCGACCCGTAACAATTGACTGGAAAAGCAGCGCACTGAATCGATCCCTGTCGTTAAGCGCGGGCAGCATGGACCTGCGCGGCCCTGTTGCAGGAACGGCGCAGATTCAATGGCAGGAAGCGCTGTGGTCACAGGCCGCTATGGGTGGCACGGATGCAGCATCGCCGCGCTGGAGTAGCCGGGGTCAATTGGAGGGCGTGCCACTGGCTTGGCTCGAATTGCTGGGCCAGACCCGCCTCGCCAATCTGGGCCTGCGCGGCAACCTGGTGTTGGGTGGCCATTGGGATGCCAGCATGGATGCAAGCAGCCAGGGTTTGCAAGTGCGTGCCAATGTGCATCGCAGCAGCGGTGATGTGCAGTTGCTGTCGGCGGATGCGAATGGCGGCCTGCTGCAAGCGGGGCTGCGTGACGCCCATGTGGATATGAAGATTGACCGGGATACGTTAACTGCCAACCTGGTCTGGGCCAGCGAAACCGGCGGCAATGCGACGGCCAACTTCAGCACGCCGTTGCAAATGCAGGGGGGCACTTGGGGTTGGGCGGCGAATGCGCCCGTGCGGGCGGCGCTGCACGCCAATCTGCCCCGCGTCGGGGCTTGGTCGTTGCTGGCACCCGTGGGTTGGCGCATCAACGGCACGCTGGATGCGGATGTGCAGTTGTCCGGCACACGCAGTCAACCGGCATGGAAAGGCGGTCTGCTGGCCCGCGACATGTCGGTGCGCTCAGCGGTGGAGGGCGTTGATTTCAGCAACGGTCTGTTGCGATTGCAACTGGAAGGCCAGCACCTGGAAATTGCCGAGTTGACCCTGCAAGGCGCGGGGGGTGCTGCAGGTGGCCAGTTGCTGGCAACCGGCTCGGTTGACTGGTTGGCTGGCGCTGCGGGCAGCCCATTGACCTCGCGCCTGCGCATCGAACTCGATGCCAAGGCACAGGCCCTGCGGGTGACGTCCCGGCCGGACCAGCGTTTGGTGGTGTCGGGCAATTTGGCGGCGCGTCTGATCGATACGCGGCTGGTGTTGCGTGGCATCTTGCTGGCCGACCAGGCGCTGTTTGTTTTGCCGGAGGACAACGCGCCCAAGCTTGGCGCGGATGTGGTGGTCAAGCGCAGTCCATCGGCCCCGACCAAGCCCGAGCCAGGCGCTGAAAAACCTCCCTCCCAGGCAGCCAGGACACTGATCCCGGACTTGAACATCGTGCTTGATCCGGGGCCCAACTTCCAGGTCCAGGGGCATGGCCTGACTACGCGGCTGTCTGGCCTGCTGACGTTGCAGGCCGAGGGGCGTGATGTGCCGCCGAAGTTGACGGGTGAATTGCACACCGTGGGTGGAACCTATCGCGCCTATGGCCAGAGCCTGCGTATTGAAGACGGCACCCTGCGCTTTGTGGGTGCGTATGACAACCCGACTTTGGACATTCGCGCCGTGCGGCCCAATTTGTCGCAAGTCGTGGGGGTCGAAGTCAGTGGCACGGCGCAGTTGCCCGTGGTTCGTCTGTACGCTGACCCTGACCTGCCGGAGGCTGAAAAGCTTTCCTGGTTGGTACTCGGGCGTTCGAGTGGCAATGGTGGCGCCGAAAGCGCCATGTTGCAGCAGGCTGCGTTGGCGTTGTTGGCGGGACGTGGTGTGGCACCCACCGAGGGCATCGGCCGGGCCTTCGGGTTGGATGAGGTTTCACTGGGCCAGATTGCCACCACCAATCTGGACGGAAGCACCGGCACGGAAGCCACGGTGCGTCTGGGGAAACGCATCTCGCGCGATTTTTACGTCGCCTATGAACGCGGCCTGGCAGGCACCCTGGGCACTTTTTATGTTTTCTACGATCTCTCGCGGCGCTTCACTTTGCGCGGCGAGTCGGGAATTCAAAATGCGGTGGACCTGATCTTTACGACCCGTTACGACTAGGTTTCATAGACATGGTGGAAAATGCAGGCGTTGCCAGTCCTTACAGAAACAAACACTGAAACCAATCCGGATGATCACTTTTCTGCTTGAAAATTTTGACTACGCCCCGCGCCGGGTGTCGGCCCTGCTAGCCCTGGTGTGCGCCAGCATGCTGGCCTTTGGCATGTATTT
>CAIQEX010000783.1 GCA_903870955.1 uncultured beta proteobacterium | reverse complement strand
GCCTGATCCTGCACCGACTTGGCGCTTTGCTCGGCCCAGGACGCCGCATCGGCATCGGTCATGGGCAAGTCCAGCATGGCTTGCCGCGTCTTGATGGACTGCGCCCGCACGAAGGCAACAAAAGAACCGTCAAACTCTTCTTGCACCGCTTTGAGCACACGCGCCGAGGGCGTCGTGTCCGGGTGCTGCAAGGCATGTTCCGCATCCAGCACGGCGCGGGAATAGTCGGTGGTGGCGAACTCGGCGTCCAGCTGCGCGGCAATGGGTTTGAGTTGCTGCACGATGTCCAGGCCCCAGGTCGTAAGGGTCATCTTCCCCTGGCCTTTTTCCAGTTCCAGGCCGGGCTCCCGGCCACGCTCGGCGGCCAGGTGCTGATTGCGCCCAATGGCGGCAATCTCCCGGGGCGAGTCATCCGGGCTATCGGTCTGCAGGCAATGCAGCAGGAACACATCAAGGAATCGCAGGGTTTGCGCCGTGATGCCCACGGGTTCAAACGGGTTCAAATCCATCAGCCGGACTTCCACGTATTCCACACCGCGCTCGCGCAGCGCGTGCAAAGGACGCTCGCCTGGGAAGATCACGCGCTTGGGCCGAATCGTGCCGTAAAACTCGTTTTCAATCTGCAGCAACGTGGTCTGCAGCTGGCGATAGCTACCGTCAGGGGCCTTGACGCCAATCGCCTCGTAGGCTGCATAGGGCTGTGTCAGGGCCTGCTGCAGCGAAGCGGCGTAGCCCGCCAAGCCGTTGTAGCTCACCGCCAGCGAGGCCTGTGCATCGCTCTGGTAACCCAGACGGCCCATGCGCAAGGAGGTGGCATAGGGCAAGTACATGGTGCCCTGATTCAAGGGCTGCAATTGGTGGGGCCGCCCGGCCACGAAGGTCGAGCACACCGCCGGTGACGCGCCAAACAGAAACAGCGGCAAAAAAGCATGGCGGCGAAAATTGCGAATCAGACCAAAGTAGGCCTCATTGGACAGATCCGGCACGCTCCAGTTGTAGTGGATGCCGGAGATGGTTTGCATGCGCCGACCATAACGATAACCCAGGCCACTGCGGTACACCGTCTTGGCCCGACCCACATTGGATGTGCCGTATTGGCCTAGCGGAATGTCGTCGTCTGTCGGCAGGCCACACGGCATGCTGGAGACCCAGAGCATCTCGTCACCCAGGGAGCGCATGGTGAATTGCTGCACGCGGGTCAGCTCATCCATGCAGTCCTGTGCGTGGGCGTGCACGCCCGTGATGAGTTCCACCTGGGACTCGCTGAAATCGGTAGTGATGTGCGGGTGCGTTAAAGCCGAACCCAAGGCAATCGGATGTGGCGTGTTGGCCAGACGCCCATTGGCTTGCGCGCGCAAACTTTCTTTTTCCAAACCGCGCCGGATACCGGTCAGGCGTGTGCGGGGGACCAAGACGGGGCCCTGAGAATAATTGTCCATAACGGTGGCCCTTTGTTTTTTCTGCGGGCGCAAAGTTAACACAGGCGAAGTAACTTCGCTCTCCAAGGGAAAGTTGAAGGTGTTTCTTGCGCCATTGACTCTAAATAGCGATAAAAACACATGGGGGCGACATGACAAGAATCAAGCGGGCACCTTTTTGGTGACGCACAATAGAGGGAATATGCAATCGTTGGAAAATGTAATTTGGTCTGTCATGCTGGGTGGCCTTTTGACCATTGGCACGATGGCTGTCATGGATGTCTTCAGAAGCCGCAGTCTGTCGTCTTGGCGCAGTCTGGTCTTTTTGATCATCACCGGCAGCAGCTGTGTCTTGCTCTCGGGCTTGCCTGAGGATATCTTTCCCGGTCTACCGGTGACACCCGTCTTGATCCTGAAAGCCAGTCTGGGCCCGTTAAGCGGCGCCATGGTGCTGCTGTATCTCGGCCAGTGGCTCGGCTCGGCTGCTGACGACCGCTTGGTGTATCACACGATCTCCTCCGGCTCCAAGGCATTGGTCATCTGCGCCATCCTCATCACCGCCATGGCGGCCTTGTTCGCCGATGTCTATGAGATGGAAATTCTGCTGTTTGCCGCCGTACTCTCGGCACTGGCGGTGTTAATGGCAACGCTGACTTCGCTGCGTGCAGCCCAGTTGGGTGACCGCATGGCGCGCGACATGACCATCGGCTGCCTGTTCATGGCCTTTTCGACTTCCGGCCTCTATTCCCACCAATTGCTCACGGACAACACCGACTATTGGCTGTGGATCATCAGCTCGTTCACCACGGTCATGTTTTTTTTGACCATGGTGAATCTGGCCATTCGCCACAATCGCCAAATCCGCCAACTGGAGCGCCTGTCCGGCATTGCCCAAGGCATGGACCCGGCCACCGGTCTGCCACGTGGATCGGTTTTGCTATCCAAGGTGGATGACGCGTTCTGGCGCAGTGCCCGCCTGAAAACCAATTGCACAGTGATGTGCCTGCATCTGCGTAATCTCTATGCGTTGAGCGACGAGGCGGGTCACCAAGTCGACCAACAAATCCTCTCTGCGATGTCGGCGCGCTTGCGACGTGCTGTGGGCTTCCGTTGTGTTGTCGGGCTTTACCACCCACGCTGTTTTGTGGTCGTGATTTCGGCCATCAAGCAACCTCAATTGGTTGGACGGATGACCGAGCGCTTACGCACATTGATGAGCAAACCGCTGGATGTGGTGGGGCAAAACGACGTCATCCATTCCTTTATTCCACAGTTCAGCGTGGGTGCGGTGACCGTCTCGGCGGCGAATGCGATTCCCACGCAGGTCATCGATGAAGCCGAACAGATTGCGCTGTCCGGCGAGATCGAAACGCCCAGCGACAACGAAACCGTTCGCAGCGGGCTGAATACGCGTTAAGCACGCCTTAGAGACGTGCTAGGGACGCGTTAGGGACGCATCCTGAGCCAGGTAGTTGGCAGCGACCGTTTGGGCTGCTTTAACGTCGCTATTCGGGCTTCAGCATGGCCATTGCGCGGCCCACTTCATAACCACCCTGTGCGGAACCATTGGGCGGCACCATTTCTGCCGTGCGGTCGCGTACCTGCTCCAGTTGTTCGGCCAGGCGCTCTGGCGAGTGTCCGTCCAGCCCGATCCATGCGCCTTGGGTCAGGGTGATATGGGCAGCCTCGACGTTGCCGGCACCGGCACAGAGCACGGTTCGCGTGGGCGCATCCTCACTCACCAACACCAACATGGCGGGCGTCACAGCCTGGGGTTGCAACGCGGCCAGCACCTCGGCCGGCAACAGGTCTTCGGTCATGCGCGTAGCGGCTGTAGGCGCCAGGCAATTGACATGGATGTTGTTCTTGGCACCCTCCAACCCCAAGGTCTGCATCAAGCCCACCAGGGCCAGCTTGGCAGCACCGTAGTTGCTCTGGCCAAAGTTGCCATACAGACCGGTGCTGGACGTGGTCATCAAAATGCGACCGTACTTTTGTTCCACCATGTGTGGCCAGGCCGCTTTGGTGCAATGCACCGCACCCATCAGGTGCACATCCAGCACGAGGCGGAAGTCGGCCAGATCCATCTTGGCAAAGGTCTTGTCGCGCAGAATGCCGGCGTTGTTGACCACGATGTCGATGCGGCCCCAGGTGTCGACCGCCTGCTGCACCATGGCCTGCACCGCGTCCCAATCGGTCACCGAAGCGCCGTTGGCAATGGCCTCGCCCCCGGCCGCACGAATCTCGGCCACCACATGTTCAGCCGCCGTGAGCGAACTCCCGGAGCCGTCCCGCGCGCCGCCCAGGTCGTTGACAAGAACCTTGGCACCTCGCGCCGCCAACGCCAAAGCATGTTGACGCCCCAAACCACCACCGGCACCGGTCACAATCGCAACGCGACCTTTGAAATCTATCGCCATTCCATACTCCAAAAAAATATTCTTATCTGAAAATCAGCCAGCCATTTGAGGCTGCATCAAGGCCCGTCTATGGAAATTAGTTCTGAAATCGTCCACACACCCGTCAGAGATGCCGCCACGGTCATTATCCTCAGGGATGGACCTGGCGGTCTCGAAGTTTTTCTCGTCAAGCGCCACGGACTGTCCGATGTGCTCGGTGGAGCCTACGTGTTTCCCGGTGGCAAACTCGATGAAAGCGACTTGCAACTGCCAGAAGCCGCTCACCTGGATCAACCCAGCGCCGCTTTGCATGCCGCACTGGCCGAACCCGACCTAGCGCCGGATGTGGCTCGGGGCCTCTACGTAGCGGCGCTTCGCGAAGCCTTTGAAGAGTGTGGCGTGCTGTTCGCCCAGGACACCGCGCAAAGCCACAGCCTGCAATTGGCCGAGCAGATAAAGGCTGGGCAAGCCTTCAATGCGGTACTGGGGCATTTGCAATTGCGCCTGCAAACGCAAGCCTTGCTGCCCTGGTCGCGCTGGATAACGCCCAAAATGCCGTCCATCTCCAGCAAGCGCTTTGACACCCGCTTCTTTGTCGCCGCCCTGCCGGCAAACCAGACCGCCAGCCATGACAACGTCGAGACCACCGAAAGTGTTTGGCTACCGCCGCGCGTGGCACTGGAGCAATATTGGGATATGCAGATCGCCCTGGCTCCACCGCAAATCATGACGTTGGCGCACCTGTCGCGCTTCGCCAGCGTTGCCAATGCCCTGCAAGCCGCGCGCAGTGTGCCGCCTGCCTTGATAGAACCCGAGCCGTTCAACCACGAAGGTGACCGCGTCATCTGTTACCCCGGCGACCCGCGCCACAGTATCGCCACGGCAGCCATGCCCGGCCCGACGCGGCTGCGCTTTCGCAACAAGCGTTTTGAGCCAGAAGGCGGCTTTGCGGCCCTGTTTGCATGAAGCGTTCCGTGCCGCCTATTTCAGCCTATGCCCTGTGGGTGCTGCTCGCGCTGGCGGGCTGCTCGAGCGTTCCGGTGCCCGTGCAATCCCCGGCGCAGGCCCCACCCCCTGCGCCAGCACCTTTTGAAGTCGAGATTCCATCCCGACTGACGCTGGATCAGGCCAACGACGTCACGTTATTTGCCATCAGCCTGGCCGGCACGCCCTATCGCTGGGGCGGCAATACGCCGGAAAGCGGTTTTGACTGCAGCGGACTGATTGGCTACGTGTACAAGTCCCACGCTGGCATTGCGGCACCTCGCACCGTCGCCGCGCTCGCCGACTGGGGACAACCCGTGCCGGCCACTTCAGCCCGCACCGGAGATCTGGTGGTGTTTACGCAAAACGGTACGGTCAACCATGCCGGCATCTACGTGGGTGATGGGCGCTTTGTGCAGGCGCCATCCAAGGGCGGCGAGGTGCGGCTGGATTCGTTGAAGTCCAAATACTGGAGCAAGCTGCCACCCAGCTTCCGCCGGCCCTGACCCGGGGC
>CAIQEX010000782.1 GCA_903870955.1 uncultured beta proteobacterium | reverse complement strand
TTGGCGGCCCCTTGGGTAGCAAGGCCGGGTTCGCGCAGACCCCAGGCCAATGGCGCCATCAGCAAAGCCGCAAAACCCAGAAAAACCAAGGCCTGTTGCCAGCCAAACTGGTTGATCAGGAAGCCCTCGGTCGGCACCATCAGGAACTGTCCGAAGGAACCGGCCGCGGCTGTGACCCCCATGGCCCAGGAGCGCCGGTCGGCAGGCACGTTGCGGCCAATCACACCGTAGACCACGGCATAGGTGGTGCCGGACTGCGCGGTGCCAATCAACAGTCCGGTCGACAGCGCGAATGTCAATGGCGTATCGGCGTAGGCCATTCCGACGAGTCCCAGGCAATAGGCGAGCGCGCCTACCAGAATGACGCGAAACGCACCAAAACGGTCGGCCAGCATGCCGGCAAAAATGCCGGTGACGCCCCAGGAGATGTTCTGGATGGCGATCGCCATGCCAAAGCTCTGGCGGGTCCAGTTGTGGTCTTGGGTGATGGGTTGGAGCCAAAGTCCAAAGCCGTGGCGTATGCCCATCGACAGGGTGACGATGGCAGCGCCGCAAACCAGCAGGCGGGTGAGAGAAATGCGGGCGTTCGTTTCGGTCATGGCGGCTAATATAGCCAAACATGGGTCAGTCTGCCGTCTGGCAGGCGACATGGGATTGTCAGCAACGGGCTGAGCTGTCTATATGTACAGTAAAAATGCAATTCCCAGACTACAATGCGCGCCATGTCAGCCAAACCACCCCAATCCAACTCCGAGTATTCCGAAGGCTCCATCCGCGTCCTCAAAGGCCTGGAGCCGGTCAAGCAGCGTCCGGGCATGTACACGCGTACCGACAACCCGTTGCACGTTATCCAGGAAGTGCTGGACAACGCCGCGGATGAGGCGCTGGCTGGCCATGGCAAGAAGATCAAGGTCATCCTGCATCTCGATGGCTCGGTGTCGATTGATGACGACGGCCGGGGCATTCCCTTTGGCATGCACCCGGAAGAAAACGCGCCGGTGATCGAGTTGGTGTTCACCCGCCTGCATGCGGGTGGCAAGTTCGACAAGGGCAAGGGCGGCGCCTACAGCTTCTCGGGTGGTCTGCATGGCGTGGGCGTGAGTGTCACCAATGCGCTGGGCAAGCGCCTGGAAGCCACGAGTTACCGCGAAGGCTCGGTGGCGCGCATCGTGTTTGCGGGTGGTGACGTGATCGAACCCCTGGTCATCCGCAAAGCCGGTGAAACCGAAAGCGGCGAGGCCAGCGAAGGCCCGCGCGACCGCAAGTCGGGCACCACGGTGCGGGTCTGGCCGGACCCCAAATACTTCGAATCAGCGGTTCTGCCCTTGGGCGATCTGACCCATTTACTGCGCAGCAAAGCGGTGCTAATGCCCGGCGTGAGCGTCACCCTGGTGAATGAAAAAACCAAGGAAAGCCAAGTCTGGTTGTACAAGGGTGGCCTGCGCGACTACCTGATGCAATCGCTCAACGGCGAGCCGGTGATTCCGCTGTTTGATGGCGAAGGTTTTGCCGATGCCCAGAGCGAGCAATTTGCCGATGGCGAAGGTGCCAGCTGGTGCGTGGCTTTTACCGAAGACGGCCAGCCGGTGCGCGAGAGCTATGTCAATCTGATTCCTACCAGCGCCGGTGGCACGCACGAGAGCGGCCTGCGCGATGGCCTGTTTACTGCGGTCAAGAGCTTTATCGAGTTCCACTCCCTGCTACCCAAGGGCGTCAAACTGATGCCCGAAGACGTGTTTGCCCGCGCCAGCTATGTGCTGTCGGCCAAGGTGCTGGACCCGCAATTCCAGGGCCAGATCAAGGAGCGTCTGAATTCACGCGACGCGGTCCGGCTGGTCTCTGGTTTTGTCCGTCCGGCCTTGGAGCTGTGGCTGAACCAGCACGTGGAATATGGCAAAAAGCTGGCCGAACTGGCCATCAAGGCAGCACAGACGCGTCAGCGCGCCGGCCAAAAGGTTGAGAAGCGCAAGAGCTCGGGGGTGGCGGTGCTGCCGGGCAAACTGACCGATTGCGAAAGCAAGGACATTCTGTACAACGAGGTGTTTCTGGTCGAGGGCGACTCGGCCGGTGGCAGCGCCAAGATGGGCCGCGACAAGGAAAATCAGGCGGTGCTGCCTCTGCGTGGCAAGGTGCTTAACACCTGGGAAGTGGACCGGGATCGCTTGTTTGCCAACACCGAAATTCACGACATCTCGGTGGCCATCGGCGTCGATCCGCATGGCCCGAACGACACGCCCGACATGACCGGTCTGCGCTATGGCAAGGTCTGCATCCTGTCTGACGCGGACGTTGACGGCTCCCACATCCAGGTCTTGCTGCTGACATTGTTCTTCCGCCATTTCCCCAAGCTGATCGAGACCGGTCATGTGTTTGTGGCGCGCCCACCGCTGTTCCGTGTGGATGCGCCGGCCCGTGGCAAGAAGCCCGCCAGCAAGGCCTATGCGCTGGATGAGGGTGAGCTCACCGCCATTCTGGACAAGCTGCGCAAAGAGGGTGTGCGCGAGGGGGCCTGGTCGATTAGTCGCTTCAAAGGTTTGGGCGAGATGAACGCCGAGCAGTTGTGGGACACCACGCTGAATCCGGATACCCGGCGTTTGTTGCCCGTCGCCTTGGGTGCTATTGATTTCGGCCAGACCGAAGCCTTGATTACCAAACTGATGGGCAAGGGCGAAGCGGCAGCGCGGCGCGAATTGATGGAGCTGCACGGAGACTCCGTGGAGGTCGACGTATGAAGTTCGCCATGCGTCGCGGCTTGTCGGCCATGGCGGCGGCAATGGTTTCGCTGGTTCAACCGTGCTACGCCTGGGCCGATGACAGTACCCATGCAGATACCACTTTCACGTCGACTGGCATTGCGATCCCGGAGCTGGAAGCGACGTTCAGCCTGCCCGAGCCTGTAACCTCGGCTGTGCCCTGGTACCAGCAGATCAAGCAGGCTGCCCAGGCCTACGGGGTGGATGTGCACCTGTTGCATGCGATCGTTCAGGTGGAGTCCAACTTCAACACGAATGCCGTGTCGCGTTCCGGCGCCATCGGACTTATGCAGATCATGCCAGCTACTGCAGCCGGATTTATTGGTTTGCGTGGCACGCGCCAGTCTCTAAGCCTTCAGTTGCAAGACCCCGCGATCAACGTGCATGCGGGTGCGCTCTATATGCGGTCGCTGATGGATACATTTGCCCACCGGCTGGACCTGGCCCTGGCTGCATACAACGCAGGCACCGGTAACGTGCGCAAGGCTGGCAACCGTGTGCCGCCCAATGGCGAGACACCGCAATTCGTCAAAAAGGTTACCGCGATTTATGCCAGCCTCAAGGCGGCCGCCCTCGCTGAAGATGTCGCCTCAGCTGCATTGGCAGCAACCGAAGCCTCCGCTCAGGGCGTTCCTTTGCCAGCGCCAATAGCGCAGTAATTCACGCAGCATTGCGTGCACCCTCTGATTTAACCGCATGACCCAAGACCTTCTGACACCTTTGAACCCGCCCGCCGAAGGCGACGATGGCCTGAATCTGGCCACCTACGCACAGCGCGCTTACCTCGAATATGCCCTCTCCGTAGTTAAAGGCCGCGCCTTGCCGGATGCCTGCGACGGGCAAAAGCCAGTGCAGCGGCGCATTCTGTATTCCATGTCGCGCATGGGCCTGGGCTTTGGTGGGGCCAATGGAAATATTGGCGCCAAGCCGGTCAAGTGCGCCCGCGTGGTCGGTGATGTGCTGGGCCGCTTTCACCCGCATGGCGATCAGGCAGCCTATGAG
>CAIQEX010000781.1 GCA_903870955.1 uncultured beta proteobacterium | reverse complement strand
TAATTGCGGCCTTCGGTGATATAGCTCAGTTGGTTAGAGCGCAGCATTCATAATGCTGATGTCGGTGGTTCAAATCCACCTATCACCACCAGTTATCGGTTTCAGACAGTCTCAGAAACCCTCAAAACCCGCTCTGGCTATAGCTACAGCGGGTTTTTTGTTGTCACGCCCCGGGAAATAGCCAATAGCCGCGCACGTCCTAACTGTGTAGTATTTGCCAAAGAAAAGAAAAATAAAACGGACGCCAACCAGGCTCAATCCGTCGTCAGTTCAGCATCAAATGTGGGGTATCCGGGCGAGAAAATCGCCGCCAGATCGCACGTTTGTGGTTCAAAAGAAAAACAACAACAGCAACCCTTAGGAGAATTTCCAGTGAAAGCAATGCGCATCCACCACTATGGCCCAGCCCACGTCTTGACGCTGCGCGAGGTCGCTTTGCCGCACTACACCGGTAGCGACGTTCTCATTCGGGTGGCCGCCAGCGGTGTCAATCCGATTGACTGGAAAATTCGCTCCGGTGCGATGTCGCAGGTCATGCATTTCCCGATGCCGCTGACGCTGGGCTGGGAGTGTGCTGGCACGGTCGACGCGATGGGCCATTCAGTCACCGGCTTCAAGCTTGGCGACAACGTCTTCACCATGCCGGAATTTGTGCGGGGCGGCACCTATGCCGAATACGTCGCCGTCGATGCGTCGCAAATTGCGTTGATGCCGCGCACGGTTTCATTCAGCGTGGCTGCCACCTTGCCCATGACGTCGCAAGCCGCCTGGTCTGCCATTGAAACCGCAAACTTACGGTCCGGTCAGCGCGTATTGATTCATGGTGGCGCGGGTGGTGTGGGTTCGCTGGCGATTCAGTTGGCCAAACTCAAGGGCGCAAAGGTCACGACCACGGTATCGGCACGTGACGTAGCACATGTCCGGGCGCTGGGCGCAGATGAAGTCGTTGATTACCGAACCACGAATATTGCCGATTACCCTTCGGATTTCGACGCAGTCGTTGACACCATTGGCGGCCCCACGCAAGAGGCATCCTGGGGCTTGCTCAAACTCGGCGGCGTTTTGGTAACACTGGCGCAACCTGCACCCTCTGGCCGGGCGGAAGCGTTAGGTTTGCGCACGGCGCAGGTCATGACACTGCCACGTGGGGAGGTACTAAGGGAGATTGCCGCGCTGGTCGATGCGGGCGAACTCATACCTTCGGATCGCCATAGCTTCCCACTCAGCGACGCAAGCGCAGTTCACGCGCTCGGAGAAGCCGCAAACCTCCAGGGAAGAACGGCCCTGCTCGTCGGTTCCACCTGAGTCATGGGATATGGCTGCTACTGCTCAGGCGCCTGCTGACACCGGACTGCCATGGCATTTGCCGCTGCAATTCGTTTCGGCAGAGACAGACGAATTCGGCGAGTCGTTTGATGTTTGGGTCGTCAAACGGTCGTTTGCCCACCTCGCACCCATTTGCAGATTGGGTTTGGGCTTGGTGGTGGTTTTTTTGCTCGTGGTCGACCCGGCCTATCACTTCCTGGGGTTGTGGAGTCCGGCGGTACCGCTTGGTTATTTGGTGATCTGGCACGTGGCGACGGCAATTCTTTTTGTTGCCGGCCTGCTGGCAAGTCAGCGCGTAACGACGCATGCCTCACGCCTTAGAACACTGGTCACCTTTTTCAACATTGCCGCCGTGTTGTTTGTACTGTTTGGCGTTATCTCCTGGCTTGCCACAGGTGATCTCTCCACGATAGCCATTGCGCAGCTATTGATGGCCGCTGTGTTTACCTTGCCGGGCACATTCCGGCGCTGGATTTATGGCTTGCAGGCGCTGACCTTGGGACTTCTGCTGGCCTGGTTGGACTCCAACGGCAAGTTCCTGGGTCAAATGCACTTTATCAATTTGATGGTGCTTGCTGGCGTGGCCTTCGTTGTTGACGGATATATGTCAAAAACTGCACGGACGCTGTTTTCTCAGCAATGCCAGGTCGCATCGGAGCGCAGGCGCGCTGATTCGGTTCTATACAACGCATTACCGCTGGCCATCGCGGAGGAGCTTAAAACCTATCACCAGGTCAAGGCCCAAAGCTACCCGGCCATGACCATCCTGTTCGCTGACATTGTGGGTTTCACCGAGTTCGCCTCCCTGCGCTCACCCGACGCAGTACTCTCAATCCTGGGCGAAGTCTTCTCGGAAATGGACGCCTTGATCGACTCACTTCAGGTTGAAAAGATCAAGACGATCGGCGATGCCTACATGGCGATCAGCAAGGACAAACCAGATGCCATGGCCCACCTGGCGCTGTCCATGCAGACCATGATTGCGCAGTACAACGCAACGCGGGGTTTCCAGTTTTCCCTTCGCATTGGCATGCATTGCGGGCCAACCATCGCAGGCGTGATTGGGCAAAAACGCTTCCTCTACGATGTCTGGAGTGATGCCGTCAATCTGGCCAGCAGGATGCAGTCCACCGGGGTGGCGGGTCGCATACAGACCAGCCAGGCCATGTTCCAGAGTTTGGGACCAAGCTTTAACTTTGAGGAGCGTGGATTGGTCGATATCAAAGGCAAGGGTCTGGTCCGAACCTATTACCTGCTCGGCGAACAAGCGCTAACCGGAAGTCTGAAAAGCGCGTGATAGCATTGCGCCTCCGTTTCAACAGCCTCTGGATACACACCATGAACCGCTGCAATGCACCCCTACCCCATCTGTCCACTCGACGGCGGCATCTGCTCACGCTTGGGACTGCCACCCTGCTGGGCCTCAGCGCCCCGGTCGGTGCGCAAGTCAATGTCCGACCTTTCCCACCGACCGCCGAGCGTGCCACCATGGTCGTCACCTACCCGCCCATTATTCAGTTGAATGGCCGGCCCGAGCGACTCTCCCCCGGGGCACGCATTCGCGGACAAAACAACCTGCTCCAGCTTTCCGGAAGTCTGGTCGGGCAAACCCTGTTGGTAAATTTTGTACGCAGCCCGTCGGGCGAAGTCCATGAAGTCTGGATATTGACCGAGGCCGAGGCCGCGCTCAAGTTGCCAACGCAACTCTAAGACAAAGCACTGCCGTTCAGGCAAGTGTCCTTTGTCGCACACAACGGCGTGCCTTAACCAGCCGTTCCCAAGCGCTCTGGCGCTCTCACCACCGTATTTGCAAAGTATCACCATGTCTAAAAAAGTCTTTATCAAAACCTTTGGCTGCCAGATGAACGAGTACGACTCGGACAAGATGGTGGACGTACTGGGCGCAGCCCAGGGTTACGAACCCACACAAAATGTGGAAGAAGCCGACCTGATTCTGTTCAACACCTGCTCGGTGCGAGAAAAGGCACAAGAAAAAGTATTCTCCGACTTGGGCCGCATCAAGCACCTGAAAAAGAAGGGGGTGCAGATTGGGGTGGGCGGCTGTGTGGCCAGTCAGGAAGGCGCTGCCATCATCGCCCGCGCGCCATACGTGGACGTGGTGTTTGGGCCCCAAACCCTGCACCGTCTGCCCGAAATGCTGGCCGCACGCACGGCTCTCAACAAACCCCAAGTGGATATCAGCTTTCCTGAAATCGAAAAGTTCGATCACCTGCCACCCGCCAAAGTGGAAGGCGCCTCCGCTTTTGTGAGCATCATGGAAGGCTGCAGCAAATATTGCTCGTATTGCGTGGTGCCTTACACGCGGGGTGAAGAGGTGAGTCGCCCGTTTGAGGATGTGCTGGTCGAAGTGGCCGGTCTGGCCGATCAAGGCGTCAAAGAAATTACGCTGTTGGGCCAGAACGTCAACGCCTGGCGCGCACCGATGAGCAGCAACCCGAGCATTGCCGGAAGCACCGCTGAAGTGGCCGACTTCGCAACCCTGCTGGAATACGTGGCCGACATCCCCGGCATAGAGCGCTTGCGCTTTACCACCAGCCACCCGAATGAATTCACCCCGGCCTTGATTGCTGCCTATGACAAGATTCCCAAATTGGTAAGCCACCTGCATCTGCCGGTGCAGCATGGTAGCGACCGCATTCTGATGGCCATGAAGCGCGGTTACACCGCGATGGAGTACAAAAGCACGGTGCGCAAGCTGCGCGCCATTCGCCCGGACATGGCTTTCAGTAGCGACTTCATCGTCGGATTTCCCGGCGAGACCGAAGAAGACTTCGAGAAGATGATGAAGCTGATTGACGATGTGGGCTTTGACAATTCATTCAGCTTCATTTTCAGCCCGCGTCCCGGCACACCTGCGGCCAATCTGCACGACGACACCCCGCATGCAGTCAAGCTGCGTCGTCTGCAGCACCTGCAAAGCGTCATCAATGGCAACATCACGCGCATTAGCGAAAGCCGACTGGGCAGCGTGCAACGCCTGTTGGTGGAAGGCGCCTCCAAGCGTGACAGCGGAGAATTGATGGGCCGCACCGAATGCAACCGCGTGGTGAACTTCGCCGGTCAGCCCCGACTCGTCGGACAAATGGTGGATGTGAAGATTACGGAGACCCGCAGCTATACCCTGCGAGGCGAAGTGCTAACCAACTAAAACGGCATCTTGGGCATGCCCTTCATGCCGCCCAGGCGTTTCATCATCTTCATCATGCCGCCGCCCTTCATCTTTTTCATCATGTCCTGCATCTGCTCAAATTC
>CAIQEX010000780.1 GCA_903870955.1 uncultured beta proteobacterium | reverse complement strand
GTCGGCTCACCGGCCTGGATTGCGCCGGAACAGGTGGTGGGTGTGCGTGGCGACCCGCGCAGCGACATTTTTGCCATCGGGGTGATGCTGTACCAACTGTGCACCGGCGAGCTGCCTTTTGGCGAGCCGCAGACCGCTGGCGGTATGCGTCAGCGCCTGTGGATGGACCCGGTGCCACCACGCAAACTCAAACCCGACCTGCCGCCCTGGCTGCAGGAGGTGGTGATGCGATGCCTGGAGCCCGAAGCGGCGCAGCGCTATCCATCGGGCGCACACTTGGCGTTTGACCTGGCCAACCCGGGCCAGATCCGGGTCACCGAGCGCGGCAACCGGGTCACCGGCACCCAGTTCAAAGTCCACTTCAAGCGCTGGCTCAAGGCGGCGGGCATGCACTACCAGCCCAGCCCGGTGGCATCGCAGCAGATTGACGAGGTACCCATCGTGATGGTGGCGGTACCGCATAACGATGTGACTGACGCCACCCTCTATTCCCTGCGCCAGGCCGTGGCCCGCTCGCTGGGCACCCGCCCCGGCGCGCGCCTGGCCTGCGTCACGGTGATCTCGCCCAGCCAGACCAGCTCCTCCGATGACCAGAAAAGCGAGTCCACGGTGCACCGGCGCTACCTGACCTCGCTGCGCCAATGGGCCCAACCCTTGGACCAACCGGGGCAGCAAACGTCCTTTCATGTGCTGGAGTCGGGTGATGTGGCAGAAGCCCTGCTGGACTATGCACGCGGCAACAACGTCAGCGTGATCGTCATGGGGGCCGCCACCCACGGCCTGAAAACGCAGCGCTTTATTGCCACCGTGCCGATTAAAGTCGCCATGGATGCGCCCTGCACCATCATTCTGGTGAAACAGGCAGTGCCGTTTGAGTTGCTGGGGCGTTCTGCCGCGCCCGCCGAAAGCGCCAACGATTCCGACACGGACGGCGACGACCCAAGCTGACGCCGTTTCCCGTGCTCAGAGCGGCCGGCCCAGGCGTTTTTCCACTTCGCGCCGCTCCCATTGCGGGCCCAACCAGCCCATGGGGTTGAACAGGCGCAACGCGTGCATCGAGAGTCCAAGGCCCCAGCCCAGCGTGGGCCAAATGGCCCACAAGGTATGACTACTGGTGGATAAATTGATCACCCACAGTGCCGGGATGATCACGGCATATTGCAGCAGGTGAATGTAGAAGCCACGCAGTTTGCGGACATGGCGAAAGGCCTCCGACTCTTCACGTTCTGAGGGGCTGAAGTTTGGATTTGTGGCTGGGGTTGTGGCTGTAGCAGGGGTCATGGAAGGCTCCGGGTTAAGACTTGAAAATTCAACTTCGAAAACCGCAGCCAGGGATTTCAAGGTCTCGGTGCTGGCCGGTTGGCCCGCCTCGATACGTTGCACCGTGCGCACACTCAAGCCGCTGAAGTCAGCCAGCTGTTGTTGCGACCAGCCTTTGATCAATCTGAGCTTTTGCACTTGCATGTCACTTTTCTCCTGGGTTTGCGGTATCCAGACTATCCGATTTTTCTGCCCGCGCGAACACGACACAGCCCCGCCAGTCGGATGACAACGGCCTGACAGGGCGTCCGCCAGCCCCTGAAGCAACTGCGACAATGGGCCATGACCCATGCCTTTGAAACCCTCACCCCCGACCTGGTTCTTGATGCCCTGGAGACCGTCGGACTGCGCGGTGACGGGCGACTGACGGCCCTGTCGTCCTACGAAAACCGGGTTTATCAGGTGCAACTGGAAGACGGCACCTCGGTGGTGGCCAAGTTTTACCGCCCTGAGCGCTGGAGCCAGGCGCAGATTCTGGAGGAACACCAGTTTGCCGCCGAACTGATGGCGTTTGAAGTGCCAGCCATCGGACCCCTGGTCCTGAACGGTGCCACGCTGCACCAGTTTGGCGGCTTTGATTTCAGTGTCAGCCCGCGCCGTGGCGGACGTCCGCCCGAATTGGACGACGCTGAAGTGCTGGAATGGATCGGCCGCTTTCTGGCACGCATCCACACCGTGGGTGCGCGCAAGCCCTTCGTCGCACGCCCGGCACTCAATGTACAGACCTTTGCCGAAGAGCCGATGCAATGGCTGCTAGGCCACGACATGGTGCCGCTTGATGTGCAGTCGGCGTGGACGCGCGGCGTGGAAAAAGCCATTGCCGCTATCCGCACCTACGACACGCTGAACGCCAACGTGAAAGGCAACGCCAACATCCGGGTGCTGCGCCTGCACGGCGACTGCCATCCCGGCAACATCCTGTGGACGCCCGCCGACGCCACACCGGACCTGGGCCCTGGCCCGCACTTTGTCGATCTGGACGACGCCCGCACAGGCCCTGCGGTGCAGGACTTCTGGATGCTGCTCAGTGGCGACCGGCAACAGCGCCAGCGCCAGTTGGGTGCGCTGGTGGACGGCTACGAACAGTTCCGCGAATTCGACCGCGCCGAGTTGGCGCTGATCGAACCACTGCGCACCTTGCGCCTGATCCACTACAGCGCCTGGCTGGCAAGGCGCTGGACCGACCCGACCTTTCCGGCCAACTTTCCGTGGTTTGGCAGCAGCGATTATTGGCAAGGCCAGGTACTGATGCTGGAAGAGCAACTCGAAGCCATGGAAGAGCCGCCACTAATCGTTTAGGGTGAGGAAAATGAAGACACTGAACATCATCGGCGCCGGGCGCGTTGGGCAAACGCTGGGGCGACTCTGGCAGCAGAGCGACGTGTTTACCGTGCAGGATGTACTGACAAATTCCTCCGACAGCGCGCAGGCAGCTTGTGGCTTGATGGGCGCAGGCATCCCGGTAACGCAGATGGCACAGATGCGCAGTGCCGATGTCTGGATGCTGGCCGTGCCGGATGCGCAGATTGCAGTTGTCGCAGAAACGCTGGCGGCCCATCAACCGGCCGCGCCGACATCTGGCCCGCCCATCGTCTTTCATTGCAGCGGCGCCCAAAGCTCAGCGAGCCTGGCTCTGCTGGCCGCATTGGGCTGGCATACGGCCAGCGCGCATTGCATCCTGAGTTTTGCGTCGGCAGAGCTGGCCATTCAGCAGTTCCCCGGCACAGCCTGTGCGTTGGAGGGCGACACCTCGGCGATCGCGGTCCTGCACAGCGCCTTCACGGCCATCCATGCACGCTGCTTTGAAGTCGCCAGCGAGGACAAACTGCTGTACCACGCCGCGGCCGTGTTTGCCACCAACTTTCTTCCGGTGATCCAAAGCGTCGCCGAAGACGCCTGGCTGGCCGCCGGAGTGCCAGAGGATTTGATACCCGGTCTGCGCAGTTCGTTGCTCAACAACGCCGTGGCCAACATCACCCGACTCGGCCCGGCCGGCGCGCTCACCGGCCCTGCTGCCCGTGGCGATGTGGCCGCAATTACACGCCAGGCCAAAGCCGTGACGCAATGGGATGCAAAAGCCGGTGCAGCCTATGAAGCCTTGAGCGCGCTGGCGCTGCGTCTGGCAAAGGCCAAGACCGAGACCAGTCCCACTGCAGCCAGCAAATATTGAGTCGGCTGGTTTTCGGCAAAGTCCAACTCGTCGGTCACCAGAAAGTAAACCCCTGCAAGCACCAGCAGGGCAATCAGCCGCATGGCCCAGTGTGTGGGTGCAAAGCAGCGCACGGGCACCGTCGCCAGCAGCACATTGCCCAACAGTCCGGCCAGCAGACCCAGGCTGATACCCACCGCCACATCGCCCGGCCAGTGCGCGCCAACGGCAATGCGCGACAAACCGGTGCCAGCCGCCAGCAACAGAATCCACCAGTGTCGCTTGCGTTGCGCAGGCGTGAGCGCAAAGTAAATCGCACCGGCCACGGCAAAGGCTGTGGTGGTGTGGCCCGAGGGCATGGAGACGTTGTGCAGCACCTCGCCGACGATGCGCATCTGGGTGTTATCGATCTCGGCGGCAGGGCGTGGGCTAACCAGGAAACCCTTGCCCATGCGCGTGAACACAATCGCAAAAGGTGCCGCACAGATCCAGGCCCACATCAGGCGCGGCGCGCGCAACAGCAAGGGTGCGGTAATGCCCAAAACACCCCAGGCATTGCCCATCAGGGACAAACTGGTCCAGACCGGTGCGGCCACCGGCACGCACAACTGATTCAAAAACAAAAACATGCCCGGCTCCCAGACATGCAGCCACAGGGGCGCTGACAGCACGAGGATTAGCAGCGGCAAGAGCCACAGTCGAAGGGGAAAAAGAGCAAATCGTTTTCGCATATCAAGGCTTGGGAAATCCACTTGAAGTGGATCCAGGTGCGGCCTCTTTGGAAGCTGCGGATTTGAGGCGCGGCATGGGTTGACCCGACCAGCCGTTACAGGCATAAAAATCAAAGCTGGAAACCGCGTAACCCAAACGCTGCACCGCCAGATGGTCGAGCTTGCTGCACTGGGTGAAACCATTGGCACCGATGGGCGTCTCGTAGGGCAACTGCGACCAGTCCACCAACAGGGCGCTGCCACCCACAGGCAGCTTGCCAGCCCACAAATCGAACTGGTCAAAGCGGTCTTCCAGCACATGTACCTTGAGCGGTCGCGCATACCAGCCAATCCGGCTGGCCAGCGTCCAGTTCTGCACGGCCACCGTATCCAGCCCCTGTTGTGCGGCCAAGTCTTTCGCGCGCGCTCCGGCAGCCTCCCATCCATGCAGGTCAGCAAAGGGATTGGGCGCATCGCTGGATTCCAAGCTGGCGGTCTTGCCTTCCATAAAAGGCATGCCGGCGCTCAGCATGATGGCAGGCAGAGCCACGCAGGCCAACGCTTGCAACAACGCCAGTAGCTGCACCTTGAACCGCGCACCGGAAGCCCAGGTGCGTGCCAAGCCAATGCCCGCAAATGGCGCCAGCGCCACCCAAGCTGGCGCAGTCCAATGCGGCAGGCTGGAGCCGCCACCCGACAAATAGGCCAGCACCGCGAATGGAATAAGGAAGAAGCCCGTCACCATGCGCTGCGGCCGGGCCACACCTCGCAAACCAAGCAGTCCCCACCACAGCAAAGGGCCAAAGGCCAGCACTTGGACCAGCAAAAAACGCAACAAATGCAAGGCCTGCCAACTGCTGCCCGCACCATGCTTGGCTTGGTAGACGAAGGACACCCAATGGTTCTGCGCATTCCAGATTGCCACCGGACTGACCAGCAGCAAGGCAAGCAGCACCGCCAACCACAATCCTGGCTTGCGCAACACCGCCAAGCCATGCGCTGAAAGCAGGCACAGGGCGACGGCTAGCGCGGTAAAGATGGCGGTGTATTTGCTCAAGCCTGCCAGCCCCAACAAGCCCCCGAGCAGCAACCATTGCGTCACGCTTTCGACCCGCGTGCGCCCCATCAGGCGCAGGGTCTGCCACATCAGGACCACTGACCAGAACATCAGCAAGGTATCGGGCAACAGACCAATACCCAAAATGTGCAGCAGCGGCGCCAGCAGCAGAACCGCAACCGCCCAGAAGCCGGATTGCACGGCCTGCGCATGCGCGGCCTGTGGTTGCGCAGATTGCGCTGCCACAGCCATGCGCAGCGTGACCCGGTACACCAACAACACGGTGCCCAACCAAAACAATCCCGGCACCAGGCGCAGCAGGGCGGTAGGCGAACCCAATGCAACCAGAGGCCATTGCACCCAACCAACCAGCGGAGGGTGATCAAAATAGCTTAGGGCCGGATGCGCGGCGTAGAGGGCATAGTGGGCTTCATCCACTGACAATCCCAGATTCGCGCCCAGCAGCGCATGCAAGACAAACACCAGAGCCAACAGCCAGCGCAGGCGCTGCGGCAACCGGGGGGGCATTTGCATATGCGAATTCAATAGGGTCAAGGCAGGCCGTCCATCCATACAATGACTGCAGTCTAAACCGCGCGTGACATGGCTTTGTGCACGCGCACTCTTCTAGAAGGAAAACCATGCCGACTTACCACATTGAAATGATCGAAGGCCGCACCATTGAGCAAAAGCGCAAGTTGGTGCAGGAAATCACCCGCATCACTGTGGAGGTGCTGGGTGGTTCACCGGAGTCGGTGGATATTCTGATTACCGATGTGAAGCGCGAGAACTGGGCCACAGGCGGTAAGCTCTGGACCGAACCCAGGAGCTGATGCCATTGTCAAATCAACCGTGCACTGTGTCAGCCCACCTTGCCGTGCCGTTAGCACTGTCAGCGGCGGGCTTTCGCGTTTACGGTTGATGTGCCAATGGAATGGGAACAACCAGCGGGAGTAAACTGATCGCATGTGCCAATTGCTAGGGATGAACAGTCGGCTGCCAGCCAGTCTGACCTTGAGTTTTACCGGGTTTTCGCAACGCGGAGGGTGTACTGACCACCACTCGGATGGCTGGGGCATTGCCTTCTTCGAGGCTGATGGTCAGACCCCGGGCCGAGCGGCACGCCACTTTGTCGACAAGGAGAGTGCGGCCACCTCCCCCATCGCCCACATGCTGCGCACCTACCCGATCAAAAGTCACAACGTGGTGGCCCACGTGCGCAAGGCCACGGTGGGCGCGGTCACCCTGGAGAACTGCCACCCCTTTGTGCGTGAACTTTGGGGCCGCTATTGGTTCTTCGCCCACAACGGCGACCTGAAGGACTTCAACCCGCCCCTGCATGGCAGTTTTCGGCCCGTGGGCAGCACCGACAGCGAGTTGGCTTTTTGTTGGCTGATGCAGGAGTTGAATAAGTCACATGCCAACGTTCCCTCGGTCGAGGAACTGACCCACACCCTGGCTGAACTGGCACCCAGGATTGCCAAGCACGGCACCTTCAATTTTTTGCTCAGCAACGGCCAGGCACTCTGGGCCCATGCCAGCACCAAGCTGCACTACGTGCTGCGGCAGTACCCGTTCAGTGAAGTCCAACTCAAAGACGAAGACGTCAGCGTGGACCTGGCCGTTTTGAATGGCCCGCAGGACCGCTTGGCCATTGTGGTGACCGAACCGCTCACCACCAACGAGGATTGGGTGGCGATGCAGCCCGGCGAATTACGGGCTTTTTGCGATGGGGCGCTGCTGGTTTAGGGGCTAACAGACGCTGTGCATCCAGCCGTGCCGATCAGGCGCTTTGCCGTGTTGAATATTGAGCAAGGCGTCGCGCAAGGCCATCGTCACCTCCCCGTTCTGGCCGTTGTTGATCTGCATTTCAAAACCTTTCGCCTTGACATGCCCAACCGGCGTGATCACCGCTGCAGTGCCGCAGGCGAACACTTCGGTCATCCGGCCATCGGCAATTTCCTCACGCCATTGCGTGACGCTCAGCTTGCGTTCGACCGCCTCAAAGCCGAGATCTTTCGCCAGTTGCAGCACGCTCAGGCGGGTAATCCCCGGCAACAGGGTGCCGGACAATTCAGGCGTAGCGACAATCGTCTTGCCATTCTCCCGACTCACGAAGAACAGGTTCATACCGCCCATTTCTTCGATGTATTCGCGCTTTGCGGCGTCCAGCCAGACGACTTGCTCGCAGCCCATTTCCTTGGCCTGGGCTTGGGCGACCAAGCTGGCAGCATAGTTTCCGGCGCACTTTGCTTCGCCGGTTCCGCCCGATGCAGCACGCACATAGTCCTCGCTGATCCACACCGTGACCGGGTGAACACCGTTGGCAAAATACGCGCCAGCCGGCGAAGCAAACAAGACAAACAGATACGACAGGGAAGGCCGTACGCCCAGGAATGCATCGGTGGCAAACATCAGGGGGCGAAGGTAGAGACTTTCACCCGAATTCCGGGGTACCCAGGCGCGATCCATACGGATCAATTCGTCCGCCGCTTCGATGAAACGCTCGACCGGTAAATCGGGCATCGCCAGACGCCGGGCGCTGCGGTTAAAGCGCTCGGCATTGGCTTGGGGACGGAAAGTTTTTATGCTGCCGTCGTCCTGACCAAAGGCTTTGAACCCCTCAAAGATGGCTTGGCCGTAGTGCAGCGCGGAGGTGGATGGATCCAGGCTCAAGGGACCGTAGGCCTTGAGTTCCCCCTGCTGCCACGCATCGTCCTGGTAAGGAATAACGACCATGTGTTCCGTGAAAACGCGGCCGAATCCGGGGTTGAGCAGTCGCTGCGCAAGTTGATCTTGGGTCAGTCGGTTGGCTGAAGGGCTTATGCAAAGTGTGGGCGATGTCGTCATATTTATTTCTGGATGGATGCTGAAACGTAAGGCTGCAACGGCTTATCCAGGAGACAAGCAGTCCTGCTGACCAAAACCGGCTCATTTTCGGTGATAAAGAAGCCAGACTCGCCATCATAGGGGCGCAAATGGTCTAAAACCTATGCGCAACTACGTAGCGGGGCCAAGGGCGTCGCACGATAGCGCCGCTGGCCATTAATTACAACGCGGAATGGTGCAGCTGGATCAGATCCCAGGAATTCCCATAGAGGTCCTGAAAGACGGCTACCGTCCCATAGGACTCACGCACCTTTTCGCGAACGAACTTGACGCCTCGACTCTGGTAATTCGCGTAATCCCGCTCAAAATCGTCGGTATAAAGAAACAGAAAGACACGGCCACCGGTTTGATTGCCGATGTGTGCGACTTGTTGATCGCCGGTCGCCTGTGCCAACAAAATCTGCGCACCCTTTGAGCCCTTTGAACCATTTGAACCGCTGACGTCGGCAGGTGCCACAACGACCCAGCGTTTGCTCTCCCCGGGTAGTCGGGAGTCTTCTATGAGAGAAAAACCCAGCACGCCGACGTAAAACGCAATGGCCTCGTCGTAGTCACGAACCAATACGGAAACCAGTCCAATGGATTGCGGCAAGTTCTCTCCTGAAATGGGTGGTTTTCGACTTCGGGACGCACCACCAACCCACCCATCGCAATCAGCCTATCAAGGCTTGCAGCCGAACTGACCCTTCTTGGCGTTTTCGAAATAAGTCAGATCGCCGGGGCAGGCTGGCTTGGGTTCAGGTACAGCGGTCTTTGCCTTGGCTACACAGGTGTAGGCACCGGTTTTGGCGTTTACCTTGCCAGACAGTTTCCAGGGTGCGGCGCACACCGCTGCGGCAGCGGCGGGCTTTGCGGCGGTTGCCGCTGCAACGGCGGCGGCCGGAACTGCAGCCTTGGCACCTTCTGTCACCGTGACCGTTGCAAACTTGTCGCCACCGCCACAGTTGGGATGCGACTCCACATTGCGTCCGCCCATGCTGATGGTGTAAGTGCCGGCCTTGGCATAGGTGTGGGTGGTGACCATCGGCGTGGGATGACCGGGGTCGCTGTAACCGTCGGCGTTCTTGCCGTCACCATAAAAAACAGAAAAGCCGCAGTAGTTTCCACCAACCACGTCCACGTTGGCAGTCACCGTAACCGGCTCACCCACTTTGACAGTCGCCGGGCTGGCGGTCACGCTTCCGATGAGTTGTGCTTGGGCGGTTACGCCAAAACCAGCGGCCAAAACAGC
>CAIQEX010000779.1 GCA_903870955.1 uncultured beta proteobacterium | reverse complement strand
GGCACCGGAGTGCTTCTATATCGAAGAGAAATTGCGCGAGCGTCTGAACATTCCAGTGTTCCATGACGATCAGCATGGCACCGCCATCATCTCCAGTGCGGCCTTGTTGAACGGCCTGGAACTGGTGGGCAAGGATATTGCCAAGGTCAAGGTTGCCGTGTCCGGTGCCGGTGCCGCGGCACTGGCCTGCCTGGACGTGATGGTGGGGCTGGGCATCAAACGCGAAAACGTTTATGTATGCGACTCCAAGGGCGTGATCTACGAGGGCCGCCCCGGTGGCTTTGACGTGTCCAAGCAGCGCGTGGCGCAAAAGACCGAAGCCCGCACATTGGCGGATGTGGTCGATGGTGCCGACGTATTTTTGGGCTGTTCCACTGCGGGCGTGCTGACGCAAGCCATGGTCAAAACCATGGCCGACAAGCCCATCATTCTGGCGCTGGCCAACCCCGAGCCCGAGATCCGGCCCGAGTTGGCCAAGGCCGTGCGGCCCGATTGCATCATTGCCACCGGCCGCTCGGACTACCCGAATCAGGTCAACAATGTTTTGTGCTTCCCCTACATCTTCCGGGGTGCGCTCGACTGCGGTGCCACCAAGATCACCGAGTCCATGAAGCTGGCCTGCGTGCGCCAGATTGCCGATTTGGCCAAGGCCGATATCAGCGAAGAAGTCGCCACCGCCTATGCCGGAAAAGAGCTGGTGTTCGGTTCGGACTACTTGATCCCCACGCCCTTTGACTCGCGCCTGATATTGCGTATCGCTCCGGCGGTGGCCGCTGCTGCGGCCGAGTCGGGTGTCGCCACCCGTCCGATTACCGACATGGAGGCCTACCGCCAGCACCTGTCGCGCTTCGTCTACCAAACCGGCATGTTCATGCGCCCGGTGTTTGCTGCTGCCAAGGCCGTGCCCATGGCCGCCAAGCGCGTGGCCTATGCGGAAGGTGAGGACGAGCGCGTGCTGCGCGCCGTGCAAGTGGTGGTGGATGAAGGTTTGGCTCAACCCATTCTGGTGGGACGCCCCTCCGTCATCGAGGCCCGCATCAAGAAGGCCGGACTGCGCATTCGCCAGGGCGTGGATTACAGCGTGGTGGACCCTGAAGACGATCCACGCTTCAAGCAATATTGGGAAACCTACCACCACATCATGGGGCGCGACGGGGTTTCGATCGGCGCTGCCAAGGCCGCCGTGCGTCGCTCCAGCACCACCATTGCATCTCTCATGGTCAAGTTGGGCGATGCCGATGCCATGCTCTGCGGTCTGGTGGGTCGTTTTGATGTGCACCTGGACCATGTGCGCGATGTCATCGGCATGCGCTCCGACGCGACCTGCCTGGCGACGTTGAACGCTTTGATGATGGAGCACCGCACGCTGTTCATTGCCGATACCTTCGTCAATGAAGACCCGGATGCCCAGCAGTTGGCCGAAATCGCCCTGATGGCCGCTGAGGAAGTGCAGCGCTTTGGCCTGCCGCCCAAGATCGCGTTTTTGTCGCACTCCATGTACGGCAGCTCCAAGCGCAAGTCGGCAGTAAAAATGCGCCAGGCTTATGAGCTGTTTCGCAAAATGGCGCCCCACATCGAATGCGACGGCGAGTTGCATGGCGATGCCGCCCTGTCGGAAGACATGCGCAACTCCATCCTGATCGGGGGCCAACTCAAGGGCGAAGCCAACATCCTGATCTGCCCAAATCTGGATGCGGCCAACATTCTCTTCAATGTACTCAAGATGGTCAGCGGCCATGGCGTCACCGTGGGCCCCATTCTGCTGGGGGCGGCGGCGACGGCGTACGTGCTCACCTCATCCTCTACCGTGCGCCGCGTGGTCAATATGACGGCACTTGCAGCGGCGCATAGTTCATTGCGGAGCTAGTCGCGATATTTGCCGACCTGTGTCGGCGCGCGAGGCCCTGAATTTTTCGTGGGCATGCAGGGGCGCACTAGTATCATCACCCTACTAGTCACCTCAGGAGCGCGCCATGGGATTGATGGACTTCATCAAGAAACAGTTTATTGATGTCATTCAGTGGACCGAAGCGTCCGACGGAACACTGGCATGGCGCTACCCCATGCAGGACATGGAAATCCAGAATGGCGCGGTGCTGGTGGTGCGCGAATCGCAAATGGCGCTGTTTGTAAATGAGGGCAAAGTGGCCGATGCATTCGGCCCCGGCACCTACAAGCTCACCACGCAAACCCTGCCGCTGCTGACCAACCTGAAAAACTGGGACAAGCTGTTCGACTCGCCCTTCAAGAGCGATGTGTACTTCTTCAGCACGCGCCAGCAGATCGACCAGAAGTGGGGCACGCCCCAACCCATCACCATCCGCGATTCCGACTTTGGTGCGGTGCGCCTGCGTGCCTTTGGCAACTACAGCTTCCGTGTCGCCACGCCGGCCCTGTTTCATACCGAGATTTCGGGCACGCGTGAAACCTATAGCGTGGAAGATGTGGACGGGCAGCTGCGGGGCCTGGTGCTGCAAAACATCAGTAACGCAATTGCCGCCAGTGGCGTCGCTTTCCTCGACTTGGCGGCCAATCAACTCAGCTTCGCGCAGGCCCTGACCAAACAACTCGCACCCGAGTTTGAAAAGATCGGACTCAAGCTCGAAGGCATGACGGTGCAAAGCGTGTCCTTGCCAGAAGAGTTGCAGAAAGTCCTGGACCAGAAAATCGGCATGGGCATGGTCGGCGGCGATATGGGCAAATTCATGCAGTACCAGACCGCGCAGGCGATTCCGAAGTTTGCCGAAGGGGCAGCGGGTGGTGGTGGTGGCATTGCCGGAGACGCCATGGGCCTCGGTGCCGGTGTGGCGCTGGGTCAGGTGCTGGCACAAAACCTCCAAGCGGGCTTGCAGACGGCATCCGCAGCCGCAGTGCAGGCGGCCGCCGGAGTGAAGCCCGAGGATGTGATGGCTACGCTGGAAAAGCTGGCCGATCTGAAGGGCAAAGGCATCCTGACACAGGAAGAGTTTGACGCCAAGAAGGCCGAGCTTTTGAAGAAGCTGGTCTAGCCCTTACCCGCAGGGCGTGGCGACCGTGAAAACCCAACGCAGCTACCGGGCGCCCTGCCCGGGCTGTGGTGCGCCGGTCGATTTTTTTAGTGCGCAGTCCACCCACGCCATTTGCGGCTATTGCCGCAGCATGGTGGTGCGCGAGGGCGAGGTGCTCAAACGCATCGGCAAGATGGCCGAGTTGTTTGACGACCACAGCCCGTTGCAATTGCAAACTTCGGGCACCTGGAATGGTCTGGACTTTACGTTGGTGGGCCGCCTGCAATACAAGTACGGCGAAGGCACCTGGACCGAGTGGCACGCGTTGCTGGTCGATGGGCGCAGTGCCTCTCTGAGTGAAGACAACGGCGCCTATGTGTTCAGCCTGCCGCTACCGCAGCAAGCGGTGGCACCGGCCGAGGTGTTCCGCATCGGGGCTGGTACGGCCATCAACGGTCAACCCTTTAGCGTGGCCTCAAATCAGCAGGTGGCACTCATTTCCGCCCAGGGTGAACTGCCGCATCTGCCGGAACTAGGAAGTAGTTTTGCTTTTGTGGAGTTGCGCAGCCAGAGCGCCGATGCCCGCGCTGCCGCCGAGGTGCTGAGTATTGACTATGGGCGTTCTCCGCCTGAAGTCAGTAAGGGCCAGGCGGTGTTGCTGGAGGACCTGAAGCTCAGCGGCTTGCGCGATGCATCCGGCAAAGAGGAAAAGGGGCGTTCCTTCAATTGCCCCAACTGCGGTGCATCGCTCAGCGCGCTTTTGGCCACCACCCAAAGCATGACCTGCAGCGCCTGCCACAGCATCATCGATTTGTCGCAGGGCGTGGCAGGCGAGCTCAAGCACGCCGTGCAGGACGAACCGGTGCAGCCGCTGATTGCGCTGGGCAG
>CAIQEX010000778.1 GCA_903870955.1 uncultured beta proteobacterium | reverse complement strand
TTCGTCCAGGTGGGAATTGAGGCGGGTGATTTCTTCGGCCACATCGATGCGGATGGCAAAAGCCGTGGCTTCGGTGAGTGCCCGGTCCTGCGCCGCTTCGGGCAGGCTGGCGCCGTCGGCCAATGCCATGGCTTCTTTCCAGCGGTCCAGAAAACGCTGGCGTTGCTGTTCCACCAGTTGCGGCACCAAGGGTATGGCTTGGTTCGCCAGACTTCGCAACTGGCCCAGACGCTCAGTCAACATGGCGGACAGGCGCGTACCCTCGCGTTGGCGCGCACCCAGCAGTTCCTTGAGCGCGGTCTCGGCCAGGGGCATGACGGCCTCGCTCCAGTCACGGGTACCGGATTGTTCGGCGGCGGCAAAACGAAGGACGTCGGCCACGGTCAATGGATTGGCCGCTGGTAACCAGGCTCTGATGCTGTCTTGCGCGCCATTCAGTCGGTGCAATAGCTTGGGGCTGGGTTCTGTGACGCCCGTCGGGTTGGCGGTTTCTATAGAAGCGCGAACTTCTACCTTGCCGCGCTTGAGTTTGCCGATGATCAAATCGCGCAAAGCGGGTTCAAATTGGCGCAAATCCTCCGGCAGGCGGAACGACAGATCCAGGAAACGGCTGTTTACGGAACGGATTTCTATCCCTAATTGGGCTGCGGGTGGGTTACGGGTATCGGCATCCGGTTGGGTGTTGGCTGTGCTGTGCTGTGCACTGGCATAGCCAGTCATGCTGTAAACTGGCATTGCGGTTCTCGGGTCATTTGGGACGGCCCTGAGAATAACCTGAATTAGAACGTAGCCAAGAGCAAGCCATTTCAATCCATGTCCAAGGTCAAGCCTTCACCATTGCCATCCGACACCGTCATCGGTGGCTACCGCATTGTTCGCAAAGTGGCGGCTGGCGGCTTCGGTCTGGTGTATCTGGCATTGGACCCTGACGGTCAACAGGTGGCGGTGAAGGAATATTTGCCTTCGTCGCTGGCAACCCGTGCACCGGGCGAGCTTTTGCCACAGGTTCAGCCGGAAAAACTCTCGCTCTATCGCCTCGGTTTGAAGAGTTTTTTTGAAGAAGGGCGTTCGCTGGCGCAAATCTCCCATCCGTCGGTGGTCAGCGTGCTGAATTTCTTCCGCGAAAACGAAACCGTCTACATGGTGATGAATTACCTGGAAGGCGCGGCCTTGCAGGACTTTATTGTCACAGCCCGTGAACTCAAGCAGAACAAAGTGTTCCGTGAATCCACGATTCGTTCTTTGTTCGATGAAATCCTGCGCGGTTTGCGCATCGTGCACCAGCACAAAATGCTGCACCTGGATATCAAGCCGGCCAACATCTTTATTACCGATGACAACAAGTCCGTGCTGATCGACTTTGGCGCGGCGCGCGAAGTGCTGAGCAAGGAAGGCAACTTCATTCGTCCGATGTATACGCCCGGCTTTGCTGCCCCTGAGATGTACCGGCGGGATGCCTCCATGGGCCCCTGGACCGACATCTACGCCATTGGCGCTTGCATGTATGCGTGTATGCAAGGTTATCCGCCCAATGAAGCGCCACAGCGTCAGGAAAAAGACCGCATTGCGATCGCCCTGGCGCGTCTGCGTGGCGTCTATTCAGACAACCTGATCGAGGTCGTGGAATGGTGCATGTCGCTCGATCCACTCTCCAGACCGCAGTCGGTATTTGCCTTGCAAAAGGAGCTTAGTCGCGAAGGCGAACGTCGCTATACCAAGCTGAGTGTTGCGGAAAAGGTACGCATGCAGTTCGACAACATGGTGGCGGAAAACAAGAAAGCCACGACTGTGCCGCCGACCGGAGTTAAACCAAAATGAAATTTTCGGTCTTTCAGATCAGCCGTAAAGGTGGGCGTGAGAAGAACGAAGACCGCATGGGTTATTGCTATACCAATAGCTCCGGCCTGTTTTTACTGGCCGACGGAATGGGCGGGCATCCGGATGGCGAAATAGCCGCGCAACTGGCTTTGCAAACCATTTCAGCCCTGTACCAGAAAGAAGCCAAACCTGAGTTGCCGGATGTAAAGGCATTTTTCAACAGCGCCATCATGGCGGCGCATCGGCAAATCCTGCGCTATGCAGCCGACGCTGGCATGAACGACACCCCCCGCACCACCCTGGTCGCGGCCGTGGTGCAAGGTGGGGTGGCGCATTGGGCGCATTGTGGCGACTCGCGCCTGTATTTTGTGCGCGACGGTGAAATGTTGGCCCGTACACGCGACCATTCCTATATGGAGCAGCGCAAGGATGCGCACAATCCGCCACCACTGCCTGCCGGCATGAACCGCAATGTCCTGTATACCTGCCTGGGTTCGCCTGCCAAACCGGTGTTCGACATCACGGGACCGGTGCCTTTGCAACAAGGCGACAAGATACTGTTGTGCTCTGACGGGTTGTGGGGCAGCTTGGCGGATGTCGACATCGTCTACCACCTGGGTCGCAAAACGGTCTCCATGGCTGCGCCAGATCTGGTCGAACGTGCCTTGCTGAAAGCCGGCAACAGCAGCGACAACGTTACCTTGGTGGCTATGGAATGGGAAACGCCGGATCAATTCGAGTCCACGCGTGGCAGCGTTTCAACCCAACACATGGACGATGAAGTTTTTGCCTCAACCGTGCAAGCAGCCTGGCTTGACTCGAAAGTTGATGATCTGGACGAAGAAGCGATTGAACGCTCGATTGCCGAAATCAACGCTGCTATTCGCCGCACCGCCTCGCGCAAGCCTTGAGCCTTTTGCGGCTCCCCGTTTTTGTTTCCTAAAGAGTAAATCATGACTGCATTCACACGCACCGGAAATCGTGCGGCCAACGCCCTGCGCCCCGTCAAAATCACCCGCGGCTATACCGTGCATGCCGAAGGCTCGGTGCTGATCGAATTTGGCGCCACCAAGGTTCTGTGCACCGCGTCCGTAGAAGAGAAAGTGCCGCCGCACAAGCGCGGCAGTGGTGAGGGTTGGGTCACGGCTGAATACGGCATGTTGCCCCGCGCCACGCACACCCGCAGCGACCGCGAGGCGGCGCGCGGCAAGCAAAGTGGCCGCACCCAGGAAATTCAGCGCCTGATTGGCCGCTCGCTGCGCGCCGTGTTTGACCTCAAACTGCTGGGCGAACGCACGATTCAACTCGATTGCGATGTGCTGCAGGCCGATGGCGGCACGCGCACCGCCGCCATCACCGGTGCCTTTGTGGCGGCGCAGGATGCCGTCAATGGCCTGCTGGCTGCCGGCAAGATTACCAAGTCGCCCATCAATGCGCCGGTCGCGGCGATCTCGGTGGGCATTGTGCAAGGCACGCCCCTGCTGGATCTGGAATATGTCGAAGACTCCGCCTGTGACACCGACATGAATGTCGTGATGACCGGTGCCGGCCATTTCGTTGAAGTGCAGGGCACGGCCGAGGGTGTGGCGTTTAGCCGTTCTGAGATGACTGCGCTGCTGGATCTGGCAGAAAAAGGCATTACCGAACTGATGGCGTTGCAACAACAGGCCCTGGCCGCTTAATTCCGCCTTAAGCCATGAAGATCGTCCTGGCCTCCAATAACAAGGGCAAACTCGCCGAACTTCAGGCCCTCTTTGGCCCCTTGGGCTGCACGCTGATTGCGCAAAGCGAACTCGGCGTGCCCGAGGCGCCAGAGCCCTATAAAACCTTTGTGGAAAACGCCTTGGCCAAGGCGCGCAATGCGGCCCAGCACACTGGCCTGCCAGCCTTGGCCGACGACGCCGGACTCTGCGTCGACGCGCTGGGCGGAGAGCCCGGCGTGGACACCGCTTACTACGCCACGCGCTTTGGCTATCCCAAGGGTGACGACAACAACGTCCGGGCGTTGCTGGAGCAGATGCGGGGTGTAGAAAATCGCCGTGCGGCCCTGGTCAGCACCCTGGTTGCCGTGCGCTTTCCGCTGGATCCGGAACCGCTGATTGCCATGGGTCGCGCTGCTGGTCTGCTGACACAAGAGCCGATTGGCAGCAATGGCTTTGGCTTTGACCCGGTGATGTGGATTGAGGAATTTGGCCAGACCTTTGCCCAGTTGCCTGTCGAAGTGAAAAATGCCAACAGCCACCGCGGCCGCGCTGCGAAGGCCATGGTGGCGCTCATGCGCGAGCGCTGGCTGTGATGCCTATTGCCCCGGTGTCCGAGGGCCAAGAACCCGCAGTGCAGCGCGACATCCAGCACTACATGCGGCCCGGTAGTCTGCAATTTGCTGCGCTGCCGCCCTTGAGCCTGTATATCCACCTGCCGTGGTGCCTGAAGAAGTGCCCCTATTGCGACTTCAACTCCCACGCGGCGCCCGATGGCGCTTTGCCGGAACAACAGTATCTGGATGCACTATTGGCCGACCTGGATGCGGCGCTACCGCTGATCTGGGGGCGCACGGTGCACAGCATCTTTATTGGTGGTGGCACGCCCAGCTTGTTCTCGCCTGCGTCGATTGATCGATTGCTGGGCGATATTCGCGCCCGTCTTCGGCTGGAGCCGGATTGCGAGATTACGCTGGAGGCCAACCCCGGCACCTTCGAGAAAGACCGCTTTCGCGCCTTCAGGCAAGCCGGCGTGACGCGGCTGTCTATCGGTGTCCAAAGCTTTAACGACAACCATCTCAAAGCCTTGGGGCGGGTGCACGACAGTGCCCAGGCCCTGGCTGCGGTAGAGGAGGCGGCCAGCGCCTTTGACACCTTTAATCTGGACATCATGTATGCGTTGCCGGGCCAGACACTGGCGCAGGTCGAGCAGGACATCACCACCGCGTTGCAATTCAAGCCGCCGCATATCTCGATTTATCACCTCACTATCGAGCCCAACACCGTCTTTGCCAAGTTCCCTCCCGTGGTTCCCGAGGAAGACGACGCTTACGCCATGCTGGACCGCATCACCGAGTTGACCGAAGCGGCTGGATTGGGACGCTACGAAGTTTCGGCTTACGCGCGTGATGATCACCGCTGTTGGCACAACCTGAACTACTGGCAATTTGGCGACTACCTGGGCCTGGGCGCGGGCGCGCACAGCAAGCTCACCTTTGCGCACCGCGTGGTGCGTCAGGTGCGTTTTCGCGACCCGGCGCGTTACATGACGCAGGCACTGTCAGGCTTTGCTTTGTCGCAGGAGGAGGAAGTTGCGCGCAATGACCTGGCCTTTGAATACATGCTGAATGCCTTGCGTCTGCGCCACGGATTTGGTTTGCGCGACTTTTGCGAGCGCACCGGCTTGCCCATTACGGCCATCCAGGCCGCTTTGGATACGGCCGAGAAAAAAGGCCTGATCGAACGCGACTTCGCGCGCGTGCGCCCCACCATACGCGGCTTCGACTTTTTGAGTGACTTGCAATCCCTTTTCCTGTCCAATAAAGCTTGATCAAAGCAGGTCGGACTTGGCATCGGTGATTCGTTCGCAAAGGGGGCAAACATGTTCTCGGTGTATGGCAAAGCGGGGCGTTTGTTCCGGGGTTCCATGGAGGATCTACGCAAGATCGGGCCGACCTCGGCGTTGAGCCGCAGCAGAAGAGTTGCCGGCTTGGGGCAAGAAACGTTGGATAGCTTTGTGTCCCACCTGTCGCTGCATGGGAATGCCCATCCGACACCTGCCATGCCGGCCCAGGACGCGCCCCATCGGGATGCCATGGCGGCCTATGCCCGCACAGCCAGCCACCAACCTCCACGCCATGCCCTGAGTCTGGTGCGCGACATCATGAATCCAGGCGCCATTACCCTGTCGGAGAGTTACACGGTGGGGCAAGCTTGGGGCTTGCTGACCGAACACCAATTGGGGCAGGCGCCGGTGCTGGACCTTGAGGGCAGGTTGATTGGTTTGTTGACGCGTGCCGAACTGATGCGCGCCGACCGCCTGCCAGGCCCGCAACGGCACGCGCTGGCTTGGCAAGCCTTGCTGGCCCAAAGTGTGACCGACTTGATGCTGACGCCGATTCCCAGCGTGGCCCCTGAGACCGACATCCGCCGTCTGGCGCGGGTGCTTTTGGATACCGGCTTGCCGGGCTTGCCGGTTGTGGATGAGCAGGACCACGTTATCGGATTCGTGTCGCGCACCGACATCCTGCGCGCTGTCGTGGCCGACCCACCGCTGGATTTATGGACGTGAGCTTGGGGCGAAGTTAGCCCTGCAATCCTTTTGCCCAACGCGTGTAAATGTGGTCGGCAATGCGTTGGCTATGGGCCGTGTCGGCTTCCAGGGTGGCCCGCATCGCTTCGGTTGTTTGCACCCCGGGTGAGGCGCTGCGGGCTATTTCCTCTGCCCCTATGTCGAACCAGCAGCGCAATTTGGGCAGGTCCACTTCACAATGAAATTGCATGCCCAGGTGGATGTGGTCCACCACGTAGGCTTGGGTTGCGCAATACGCGCCGCGTAGCAATTGCGTTGCACCGTCTGGAATGCTGAAGGACTCACCATGCCACTGGAACAGTTGCAATTTCCCGTCGCCGAACCAACTTGTCGCCTCAGCGTGTACCGGTTCAAGATTGCTCCAACCGATTTCCGCGTGCTCGGAAGCCTGCACCGTGCCGCCCAACGCGCGGCTGAGTAACTGACCCCCCAGGCAATGGCCAATGACCGGTGTGCGGTCCCGAATCGCTTCACGGACCAAATCCAGAAGTTGCGGGTAATAGGGCAGTGGATCGTTGGCACTCATGGGGCCGCCAAGCAGGCACAGACCACTGTATCCGGACAGGTCGGCGGGTAGCGTGGACGCTTCAAACATCTGAAACACTTCAAAGCCCAGGCCGCGCTGGCTCAGCCAGGTGGCAAAGTAACTGGGGCCGTCAGATGCGTCGTTCTGAACGATGGCGATGGGTCGCATGCTTGTGTTTTTCAGTTGGTGAACGCGTAGAAGGGACCGGTCAAGACGCCTGCGCTTTTGCCTTCGATCA
>CAIQEX010000777.1 GCA_903870955.1 uncultured beta proteobacterium | reverse complement strand
GTTACGCCGAACTGGCGCAAAACCCGGTCATCGTGCACTAACTGACCTGAGCGTGACTTAGGCGGGCTGGTTGCCCATCCATTCGCCCATGCGAATCGGGCGGGTGGCAGCCCATTCCGGGTTGAAGGCCAACCGGCCCTTGCCAAATAGCATCACTACGGTGGAACCCAGCATAAAGCGGCCCATTTCAGCGCCCTTTTTCAAGCTGACCTGCCCCGCCTGATACTGCCACTCGCAAATCTGCGGGCTGCGCGGTGGATTGACCTGACCATGCCAGACGGTAGCCATGCTGCCCACGATGGTGGCGCCCACCAACGTCAACACGAACGCTCCGTCCGCCGAATCAAAGACACACACCACCCGCTCGTTGCGGGCAAAAAGCCCCGGCACGCCACGTGCCGTGGTGGGGTTGACCGAGAACAGGTCGCCCGGCACATAAATCATGCGGCGCAGGTCACCGTCGCAAGGCATATGAATGCGGTGGTAATCGCGCGGGCTCAAGTAAAGCGTGGCAAAGCTGCCGTCCTGAAACTGCGCCGCCAACGCGGCATCTCCGCCCACCAAGGCCGTGGTGCTGTAGCTATGGCCCTTGGCCTGGAATATCTGGTCCCCGGTGATCGGGCCGAGCTGGCTGATGGCGCCATCCACAGGGCACACATAGTCGGCAGCAAGCAGCGGGCGGGCTCCGTCTTTCAGGGCGCGGGTGAAGAAGTCGTTGAAGGTGGCGTAACTGGCAATGTCTGGCGCCGCAGCCTCCGCCATATTGACGTTGTAGCGCTTCACAAACCAGCGAATCAGCGCGGTGGTGAGGCCTCCTCCCTTGGCACCGGCCACCCACCCGGCAAAAATAGTCAGCGCTTTTTTGGGCAGGAGGTACTGCGGCAGGACCGCGAGGGAGTCAGACATGGCAGGTCCTCAGGAAATTGATGCGCACGATTGAGCGGTCGCGAATTATAGTTAGGCCATGAGTACAGCCCGCATCCCCCCCATACAGTGCCTGCTGACCTTTGAGGCGCTGGCCCGTTTGCGTAGCGTCACGCAGGCGTCGGAAGAGTTACATGTCACACCCAGTGCGGTCAGCCACCGGGTGCGCCAGCTCGAAGAAGTCATCGGCACCAAGCTGTTCGGGCGAGCCGATTTTTCCCTCACCGTGGAGGGCAGCGAGTACCTGGCCCATGTGCGCGAAGGTCTGGCGATACTGCAAAAGTTCCCGACCTCGGCCTCCACACCGGGCAAACGCAAATTGCGCCTGGCGGTCACACCGACATTTGCGCGCAGCATTTTGTTGCCGCGCCTGCGCCAGTTTACCGAGGCCTATCCCGAAATTGACCTCACCTTGCAGGTCTCGATTCCGTTGCTGGACGTGGTGGCCGAGGATGCCGACCTAATCGTCCGTTTTGGTGGGGGCCGCTACTCCGACCTGGAGTACCTGTGTCTGACCAAGGACGAAGTGGCCCCCTTGGCCTCACCGTCCTATATACGGGAACATGGCCCCTTCGAGACGGCGCAGGACATGGAACGCCTGGCCCTGCTGCGCAGCCCGCTGGAGCCCTGGCGGACCTGGTTCGCCGCCAACCATCTGGACTGGCCCGAGCCACTGGAGGGCTCGCAATTCAACGACATCGGCCTGATGTGCGATGCGGCCGCCGCTGGTATGGGTGTGGCCTTGGTGCGACTCAAGCTCGGTGCGCCGTGGCTGGAGCAAGGCTCGCTGGTGCGTTTGGGTACCAACGAAGTTTTTATGCGCAACGTGCCCAGCCCGCATGCGCACTACCTGTGCTGGCGCACCGGCGCCATGGACCGATGGGAAGTGGCCGCCTTTTCCGATTGGCTGAAAAAATCACTGAGCTGAATGCCTGGGTTTACGCCCGAAAATGTCTTCAGGGCAGAGTAAAGTTACCAAAACCAAAACTCCAACGCTCAGCACATGGCCGCTCAACCTCTCGACATAACGCTTGACGCGCAAGTAGCCAATGCACTTGCACCGAACGGCGCAGTGCAGTCGTCGCTAACGACCGCCTGGCCCGAGTTGTTGGGAATCTACGTCTTCGGCAGCCACATCCAGGGCAATGCCAATTCCGAAAGTGACCTGGATCTAGCCGTGCTCTTGCCAGGCTACGCCGCCTCGTCAAAGCTATGGGAAATTGCAGGCCAATTGAGCGACTCCGTCGGCTGCGCGGTGGATTTACTCGACTTACGGGCCGCAAGCACCGTCATGCAATACCAGGTGCTGATGCGCGGGAAAAAACTGTGGTCAATAGAACCCGCAGCGGGATTGTTCGAAGCCTTTGTCTTGAGTGAATATACGCAACTAGGCGAAGCGCGCGCTGGTTTATTGGCCGACATTGCAAAAAACGGGCTCATCTATGGCTGATGACGTGGTACTCAACAAGGCTGCGACGATTGAACGCTGTGTCGCCCGTGCACGCGAAGAATACGCGGCGGCAGGCTCAGACTTTGCCAGCAATTATTCGCGCCAGGACGCAGCCGTCATGAACATTCAGCGTGCGTGCGAGGCTGCCTTGGATCTGGGACAACACCTGATACGTCGCGACAAGTTGGGTGTGCCTCAAAGTGCGCGCAACGTGTTTGATTTACTGGCGCAAGCCGGGCGCATCGATGAGGCGTTGGCCGCATCGCTCAAGAAGATGGTGGGCTTTCGCAACATTGCGGTGCATGATTACCAGACCCTACTCCTGCCCATCACCGTGAGCGTGATCACCGAACATCTGGATGAGTTTTTGCAATTGACTGCAACTTTGCTTATTCAGGACGGTCATGCGCGTTGAAAGGTCCATCTGTTGGGGAGCCCGCTTTTCAAAACCCAGTGCAAGTTAATTCACGCAGCGCCGCGCTGGTTTGCCCTACAGTGAACACCATGCCAGCCAAACAATTAAATCCATGAACGCGCCGACTTCAACAGCCGCCAACGACTTGCTGAAAAGAGCCGAGTTGCAGGCCAAGGTCCTACAGGCGCTCAAGCCCCTGCTGCCGGCCCACGCTTTGCTGTACCAAAGCGAAGACACCACGCCCTACGAATGTGACGGCCTGACCGCCTACCGGGCCCGGCCCCTGCTGGTGGCCTTGCCGGAAACCGAGGCACAAGTGGCTGCCGTGTTGAAAGCCTGTTACGCACTCGATGTGCCGGTGGTGGCGCGCGGCGCCGGTACCGGCTTGTCGGGTGGTGCCATGCCAAATCCGTTGGGCGTGACTTTGTCACTGGCGAAGTTCAACAAGATTCTGAAGATCGACAAGCGCAGTCGCACGGCGGTTGTGCAATGCGGTGTGCGCAACCTCGCCATCAGCGAGGCAGCCTCCCCTTATGGCCTGTATTACGCGCCTGATCCCAGCAGCCAGATTGCCTGCACCATTGGTGGCAATGTGGCGGAAAACTCCGGCGGTGTGCATTGCCTCAAATATGGCCTGACACTGCACAACATCCAGAAAGTGCGCGGCTTCACCGCCGAGGGCGAGCCCATCCAATTTGGTAGCGATGCGCTGGACGAACCCGGCTACGACCTGATGAGCGTGGTGATTGGCAGCGAAGGCATGCTGGCCGTGACCACCGAGGTCACCGTCAAGCTCATCCCCAAACCACAACTTGCGCGCTGCATCATGGCCAGCTTTGACGACGTGCGCAATGCCGGTGAGGCCGTGGCCCAGGTGATTGCGGCGGGCATCATCCCGGCCGGACTGGAAATGATGGACAAGCCCATGACCGCCGCCGTGGAAGACTACGTGCACGCCGGTTACGACCTGGACGCCGCCGCCATTCTGCTGTGCGAAAGCGACGGCACACCCGAGGAAGTGGAAGAAGAAATCGGCCGCATGAGCGCGGTGCTGACCGCTGCGGGTGCTACGGCAATCGCCGTGAGCAACAGCGAGGCCGAGCGCATGCGCTTCTGGAGTGGGCGCAAAAATGCCTTTCCCGCCTCGGGCCGCATCAGCCCCGACTACATGTGCATGGACAGCACCATCCCGCGCAAACGCCTGGCCGACATCCTGCTGGCCATTGCCGAGATGGAAAAGAAATACCAGCTGCGCTGCTGCAACGTGTTTCATGCTGGCGACGGCAATCTGCACCCGCTGATCCTGTTTGATGCCAGTGATCCCGACCAGTTGCACCGCTGCGAGTTGTTTGGTGCCGACATTCTGGAAACCAGTGTGGCCATGGGTGGCACGGTCACTGGTGAGCACGGCGTCGGCGTGGAGAAGCTCAACAGCATGTGCGTGCAGTTTTCTGCGGATGAGAACGCGCAGATGTTTGCCCTGAAAGCCGCCTTTGACACCAAGGGGCTGCTCAATCCCGGCAAGGTGATTCCTACCCTGCACCGCTGTGCCGAATACGGCAAGATGCTGGTGCGTGGCGGGCAGATCAAGCACCCCGACCTGGAACGCTTCTAGGGCTCTGGCCTTGAAGCCATCTACATGCAGGCACTGCGCGGCATCACCTGGCTTTTGCTGCTGCAATCCCTTGGCGAAATAATTTCACGCGGCTTGCATTTGCCGCTACCTGGCCCCGTGGTCGGCATGCTGCTGCTGTTGCTGGCGCTGCGTTGGCCCCTGGTGCATGACAGTGTGCAGGTGGTCGCCGAGTTTTTGCTGCAGCATCTGTCGCTGCTGTTTGTGCCGGTGGGTGTGGGCGTGATGACGCACCTCGATGTGCTGGGCCAATACGGCGTGCGCATCGCCATCGTCATCGTGCTGTCCACCTGGATCAGCCTGGCCGTGACCGCGCTGGTGCTGCGGGCTTTGATGCGGGAAGACGCGGAGCCCAAAAATGGCTGACTTCGTCCAGCTCTGGGTTTACCTATCCTCCACACCCCTGTTTGGCCTCACTGCCACGCTGGTGGTGTATGTGCTGGCCCAGGCGTTTTACGGTCGCATGGGACAGGCGGCCTGGGCCAATCCGGTGCTGTGGTCGGTACTGACCTTGGCCGTAGGTCTGACGCTGACCGGCACCGCCTACCCGACGTATTTTTCGGGTGCGCAGTTCATCCACTTTCTGCTTGGCCCCGCCGTGGTGGCGCTGGCCTGGCCGCTGTGGCAGCGCCGCGCCGTATTGCGTGCGCGCTTTGGCCGCTTTGCAATCGCCTCGTTGGCCGGAGGTGCAGCGGCGGCCATCAGCGCCACCGGCATCGCCTGGCTGCTGGACCTGCCGCACGACGTGCTGCTGTCGATGGCACCCAAATCCGTGACCGCGCCAGTAGCCATGGGCGTGGCGGAAAAGATTGGTGGCATCCCCGCTTTGGCGGCGGTTTTTGCGGTGGTCACTGGCATGGTCGGCGCCCTGTCGGGCAAGTACCTATTTGACCTGCTGCGCATTGGCACGGACAGCAACGGCTGGATGGCGCGCGGCTTCGCCTTGGGGACTGCTGCGCACGGCATTGGCGCAGCACGCGCCATGCAGGTGAATGCCGATGCCGGCGCCTGGGCCGCATTGGCGCTGGGTTTGCAAGTGGTGTTTGCCTCGGTGCTGATTCCGCTGGTCGCGCGTATGCTG
>CAIQEX010000776.1 GCA_903870955.1 uncultured beta proteobacterium | reverse complement strand
TGCGCGGGTCCGGGTATGCGGTGTGCCAGCAAATAGTCACCCGTGCGCCGACCGGCCTCCCTGGAGAGTCGTTTGAATTCCAGGCAATCCACAGTGCCGTACAGCTTCTGGTGCAGGGCGGCGACTTCGGCCTGCGGCACCATCGCGCGCGGCGGCTGCTCAAGATAGGCGCCTTGACCCACAGACTCCAGCAGCTTGCGGGTATCCGGGCTGCCCCAATGGGCACGCAACGTTTCCACCAGCTGGATGATGGCATTGGGCCCAATCAGGGCCTGTCCGGCAGGGTGCATGGGAAGCTAGATGCTTTCCGCCACGCGCTCTGGCACTTTCCCAGCAAGGCTGCGCTCGATGCGTTGTGCCTCCTCTTCGCTGAGTTGATCCGTGCCGCCACCGCAGGCCAGGGCAGCGTTGATTTCTCCCTGGCGCCGTTTGTGCTCGATTTTGGGGCCGTGCATGGTGACCCAGCTTTCATCGCTCCGGGCTGCAGATTCGGCACTCGGGCGTTCGAACACGCGCGTCTTGTCGAACGAGAAATCCACGTTCTTTTTGCTCTGCGGGCCCCAGTAACCGACCCGACCCAGGTCGTAAAAGGTGCGCTGAAAGCCGCTCTTGAGGAACGCCTTGAGGCAGCCCATGAGGTAGCTGCGCCGGAACTTGTCTTTCTCCCAGGGGTACTGGAAGAAGGTCTTGTTCATGAAGAAGCGGCGGTAGTTATTCATCACCCGGTCCAGCAACTCGGCGCGGTCCATGGCGTCGGGCTTCATGATGGGGGTTACAAAGTTATATTTCTCGAAGTCAAAAACCTCCACCTTGTCACCCAACTCCTGAAACAGGTCGCTGAAAGGCCAGGGGGTGTACATTGCCCAATTGGCCATGTCGGGGTTCCAGTCGCGGGCCATCTGGTAGGTCTCTTCCAGTGTCTCGGCGGTCTCGTTCTCCAAGCCGACGATGAATTGCGCCTCGGTCACGATGCCGGCGTCGCGCAACAGCTTGATGGCTTTCTTGTTCTGCGCGACGGTGGTTTCCTTGTTGAAGCGGTCCAGCTTGAGTTGGGCGGCGGCCTCGGTTCCCAGGCTGACGTGCACCAAACCGGCCTTGCGGAACATCGGCAGCAGTTTTTCGTCCCGCAGGATGTCGGTGACCCGGGTGTTGATACCCCATAGCACGGGCAAATTTCGCTCGATCAGTTCCTCACAAAAGGCGATGAACTTCTTGCGGTGGATGGTGGGCTCCTCATCTGCCAGGATAAAGAAGCCCACGTTGTGGTTGCGCACCAAGCCTTCAATTTCGTCCACCACTTTTTTGGGGTCACGAATCCGGTAATCGCGCCAGAACTTCCACTGGCTGCAAAAGCTGCAGGTAAACGGGCAACCCCGTGCAAAGTTCGGGATGGCCACGCGCCGGTTCATCGGGATGTAGATGTACTTCTCCCACTCCAGAATGGCCCAGTCGGGCGTGATGCTGTCCAGATCCTTGATGGTCGGGGCGGCGGCGTTGGCAATCACCTTGCCGTCTTCCAGGTAGGCAATGCCCTCCACCGAGGCGCGCTGGGTTGGCCATTCACCCTGGTCGATGGCCTTGATCAGGTTCAGGAAAATTTGCTCTCCCTCGCCACGCACGATGACGTCAATCCAGGGCGCTTCCTTGAGCACCTGCGGATACATGAAGGTGGCGTGGATGCCACCCAGCACGGTGACGATCTTCGGGTCGATCTGCTTGCACAGTTCCAGGACTTGTTCTGCCTTGTAAATGGAAGGGGTGATCGCAGTGCAGCCCACCACATCGGGCTTGAGTTCCACCAGTCGCTGGCGCAGGTCCTCATCCGACAGGTGGTTGGTCATGGCGTCCAGAAACACGATGTCGTTGTACCCACCCGCCTTCAGGTAACCGGTCAGGTAGGCGACCCACGCAGGCGGCCAGTTGCCGGCAATCTCGGCCCCACCGGAGTGGTAATTCGGGTGAATAAACACGATTTTCATCATTGCTCCTCGTTATTGGGGGCCATTCCGGCCATCTGAGTCGCCAATGTAGAGGGCCTCCCGAGCGAGATGTTGAGCCAAATCAAAAGCACACAATAAATCGTCAATCTGCATTGACACATCAAGTCCTGGACGGTTGCGTGCAGGGCCGCCGATGTCGAAATTTCATGCAGTTATTGCGAAATCTGCCTCTGCATCGCCCTCAAACCCAACGAAATATTTCTGTAATTATTTGTTGACAAAGAAAGTCAGGCGTATATATTGACAAACATTGATGTAAACCAAACATTACACTTCTAGGTAGGAGTTGGCTATGAGTCTGTTCACCCGGTCTGAAAATTCTCTGGAGCATTGTTTCGCGGCTGCGGTGGGCCGGGATGCGCCGCCGCGTCTGGTCGGGGCGATGCGCCATGCGGTGTTTTCAGGCGGTGCGCGCATACGCCCGCAATTGGTGATGGCGGTGGCAGTCGCTTGTGGAGATGACCAGCCTGAACTGACCAACGCGGCGGCCAGTGCTGTCGAGTTGATGCATTGCGCCTCGCTGGTGCACGACGATATGCCGGCGTTTGACGATGCCGACATGCGGCGTGGCCGACCGACCGTGCACAAAGAATTTGGCGAACCCCTGGCCCTTTTGGCAGGTGACGCGCTGATCGTGATGGCCTATCAGGTTTTGTTGAATGCCGGCCATCCGTTTCCGGCACGGCTGGTTGCCTTGATGCAAAACCTGACCACAGGCGTCGGTCTGCCCAACGGCATTGTGGCCGGACAGGCCTGGGAATGCGAGGTCAAGGCCGACCTTGGCCGCTACCAGCGGGCCAAGACCGGCGCCCTTTTCGTAGCCTCTACCTGCGCAGGTGCCTTGGCATGCGCCAGTGACCCGCAGCCCTGGGTCGGCCTGGGTTCCAATTTGGGTGAGGCCTATCAGGTGGCCGATGACATCCGTGACGTGGTTGGGCAAAG
>CAIQEX010000775.1 GCA_903870955.1 uncultured beta proteobacterium | reverse complement strand
GGTGGAACAGCTAATCACATCCGGACGCATGGCAAGCGCAGGGCTGGCCAAGGTGGAGTCCGCAAAAGCCGATGGCTCATGGAACGCGCTGGATGCCGTTGAGAATCTGGGGATTCCTGAAGATCTTTCCCAGGCCCTGGCACAGATGCCCACCGCAACGGCATACTTCGAGGCCTTTCCCAGGTCGGTGAAGAGAAACATTCTGGAATGGATAGGCAACGCCAAAACGCCAGCCACCCGGTCCAAGCGGATCGAAGAAACAGCCCGTTTGGCAGCCATCAACGCGCGTGCCAACCAGTGGCGAAAATGAGTGCCTCGCCGGACCTCAACGGATCTTTTTTGGTCTCAACCCAGGAGTGAGCAATGCAATTTGGTTACACCATCATCTATGTGCCGGACGTGCTCGCGTCGGTCGCGTTTTTTGAAAAAGCCTTTGGCTTGCAGCGGCGCTTCGTTCACGAATCGGGCTATGCCGAGATGGATACCGGTGCAACGGCGCTGGCATTCGCCACCCATGAACTGGGCGGCTCCAATTTGCCGAACGGGTACGTGAAGGCCAGTGAATCCGCAGTGCCTTTGGGCATGGAGATTGCGCTGGTCACGGAGCAGGTCGCTGATGCCCACGCCAAGGCCGTCGCTGCCGGTGCGGTATCCCTCAAAGAGCCAGTCGTAAAACCCTGGGGGCAAACCGTGTCTTACGTCCGCTGCCCCGACGGAACTCTGGTGGAACTTTGCTCACCGATGACCGCTTGATCTCCGGCGCGCGGGATCGTTAAGATGAACACCCCTTCAACTGGAGCTTGCATGTCTTCCCTTTTCAAGCGTCTTTTTTGCGCTGTGCTGGTGAGTTGTTTGCTGCCCGCCCTGGCGCATGAAATGCACGATGCGCACGAGAAAGGCGCCGCCATGCCTGCGGCTTCTGCAGCGTGCGCCAAGGCCGTGATCGAATGCGCAAGGTCGGCGTCACCGGTATTTGGACCCGCAGGAAAAGCCTGGCTGCTCTGGAGCCACGACGACCGCCTGTATGTCTCACGCTCATCCGATGGTGGCAACACCTTTCCGGAAGCCTCGGTCATCTCGGAAAAGATGCCGATCCTGGACGACAACTCGGAGGCGCGGCCCAAGCTGGTCTTGCTGCCCGATGGCAGTCTTGTGGCCGCCGTCACGCAGCGCGACAGCCACTATGTCGGACGGCTCTATACCGCGCGGTCCACCGATGACGGGCTCACCTTCTCGAAGTTCAAACCCATGCTGGAGGGCGTCGGGCAACGCTTTGAAACACCCGTGGTGCTACCGAACGGACGTCTGGTCATGGCCTGGCTGGATTGGCGCAACCAGGCGGCGGCCAAAGCGCGCGGACAGGCTTACAAAGACAGCGGTATCGCCGTGGCCTGGTCGGATGATGGCGGCAAGACCTTCCAGGGCAAATCCATTCTTGCCGACTATTCCTGCGATTGCTGCCGCATAGCGACAGCAGTGGACCGCGACGGCAAAGCCGTTTTCGCATGGCGTCACGTCTATGGCGGCACCACGCGCGACCACGCAGCAGCCAAGTTGAACGACGACGGCAGCTTCAGCCCTTTGCACAGGATCGCCGTGGACGATTGGAAACTGGATGCCTGCCCGCGCCATGGCCCCAGCTTGTCTATCGGAACGGATGGCACCTGGTACGCCACATGGTTTACCGGCGCCACAGGCAAGACCGGGTTGTATTACGCACGATCAACGGATCAGGGCGCCACCTTCAGCGCACCGCAAATGCTGGGTAACAGCGCCAAAAGTCCGGCCCGCCCGCAAGTGTTGGCTGGAGTTTCCAATCAAGTTTGGAGGGCCTGGAAAGAGTTTGACGGGCAAGTCACGACGGTCATGCTGCAGCGCTCGGATGACAACGGGGTGAGCTGGGGTGACGTCACGGAAGCGGCACGCACCCAGGGGGCCAGTGACCACCCGTTGTTGGTGTCTTCGGGGGATTCTGTCTACCTGTCGTGGCTGACCCGCATCGAAGGCTATCGCTTGAAGAAGCTCAATAATTCAGGGGCATGATGCGATTATTTATATTTTTGGCGATCGCCCTTTTCGCAGCACCTGCATCTATTTTTGCGCAGGGACTTGAAGGTCTGCACCCCGGCGACATGGCGCAAATACGCCAGAGTTTCAAAAGCAAACCTGTGGTTATTCATGTCTGGTCATTGACGTGTGCGCCCTGCCTGACGGAGCTTCCCCTTTGGGCGAAGCGTATCAAGCGTCATCCGGAAATCGCCTTTGTTTTCATCAATACGGATGGCATTAGCCACGCTCCGGCACTGACCAAGAGGCTGCAACTTGCAGGCTTAAAGCCGGCCCGGTCGCTGGTCTATGCAGACGATTTTGTTGAACGTCTGCAGTTTGAAATTTCGCCTGACTGGCACGGAGAAATGCCGCGCAGTGAACTGGTAACCCGAAGCGGAGAAGCCCAGGTGACCCTGGGGCTGCTTTCAGATACCGAGTTCGAGAAGTGGGCGCGCCGGGGCAAGCTCTGACGCGCCGGCTATCAGTCTTCCAGCATCGACAAATCGCGCACCGCGCCCTTGTCGGCCGACATCACCAGCTTGGCGTAGGCCTTGAGTGCGGCCGACACCTTGCGTGGGCGGGGCAGTGCGGGCTTCCAGCCTTTGGCGTCCTGCTCGGTGCGGCGTTTGGCCAACTCTTCGTCACTCACCAACACGTTGATGGAACGGTTGGGGATGTCGATGCGGATGCGGTCACCGTCGCGCACCAGACCAATGGCGCCACCGGCTGCCGCTTCGGGCGAGCAGTGGCCAATCGACAAGCCCGACGTGCCGCCTGAGAAGCGTCCATCGGTCAGCAGAGCGCAGGCTTTGCCCAGGCCCTTGGACTTGATGTAGCTGGTGGGGTAGAGCATTTCCTGCATGCCGGGGCCACCCTTGGGGCCTTCGTAGCGCACGATGACCACGTCACCGGCCACCACCTTGTCGGCCAGAATGTGTTCCACCGCTTCGTCCTGGCTCTCCACCACATGGGCCGGGCCTTCAAAGACCATCAGGTTGTCGTCGACACCGGCGGTCTTGACGACACAACCGTCCAGCGAGATATTTCCGCGCAGCACGGCCAGGCCACCTTCCTTGGAGAAGGCATGGTCGCCGGAGCGGATGCAACCCTCGGCGCGGTCGGTGTCCAGGCTGGGCCAACGCGCCTCCTGGCTAAACGCCACTTGCGTGGGAATGCCGCCGGGGCCAGCCATGTAAAACTTCTTCACGGCGTCGGACGGGTTGCGGGCGATGTCCCACAGGTCCAGCGCTTCCTTGAAGGTTTTGCTGTGCACGGTGGGCACATCGGTATGCAACTTGCCGGCACGGTCCAACTCACCCAGGATGCCGTAAATGCCACCGGCGCGGTGCACGTCTTCGATGTGGTATTTGTTGGTGTTGGGCGCCACCTTGCAGAGCTGGGGCACGCTGCGCGAAAGGCGGTCGATGTCGGCCAGCGTAAAGTCAATTTCCGCTTCCTGCGCAATCGCCAGGATGTGCAGGATGGTGTTGGTCGAGCCGCCCATGGCGATGTCCAGCGTAATGGCGTTCTCAAAAGCCTTGAAGCCCATGGAGCGTGGCAACACGCTGGTGTCGTCCTGCTCGTAGTAGCGCTGGCACAGTTCGACTGCCAGATGGCCGGCGCGCTTGAACAGTTGCTCGCGGTCGGCGTGCGTTGCCACCACCGTGCCATTACCGGGCAACGACAGGCCCAGCGCTTCGGTCAGGCAGTTCATGGAGTTGGCGGTGAACATGCCGGAGCAGGAACCGCAGGTCGGGCAGGCGGAGCGTTCCACCTCGGCCACGTCGGCGTCGCTCACCTTGTCGTCGGCGGCCATCACCATGGCGTCGATCAGGTCGAGCTTCTTGAATTCGATCTTCTGCGTGGCCGGGTTCAGCAGGCGCGTCTTGCCGGCTTCCATCGGGCCGCCGGAAACAAACACCACGGGGATGTTCAGCCGCATGGCCGCCATCAACATGCCGGGGGTGATCTTGTCGCAGTTGGAGATACACACCATGGCATCGGCGCAATGGGCGTTGACCATGTACTCCACGCTGTCGGCAATGATGTCGCGGCTGGGCAGCGAATACAGCATGCCGTCGTGGCCCATGGCGATGCCATCGTCCACGGCAATCGTGTTGAACTCTTTGGCCACGCCGCCTGCCGCTTCAATCTCGCGGGCTACCAACTGGCCCAGGTCCTTCAGGTGCACATGGCCAGGCACAAACTGCGTGAAAGAGTTGACCACAGCGATGATGGGCTTGCTGAAATCAGCGTCCTTCATGCCGGTGGCGCGCCACAGGGAACGGGCACCCGCCTGGTTACGGCCGGCGGTGGAGGTCTTGGAACGGTATTGGGGCATGGTGTGAGCTTTCGGAGAATCCGCGATTTTATGTCTTCACCGCCGCGGCCCGAATAGCCCTGCACCGGCAGTTGCTAATGGGGCTGCGGGGGTGGGACAAAATCAAGCCCCATGACCCACACTACTCTGCGGCATCGCGCAAAAGATAGCGCGACCTCCTACTACCGAAGCGGTGAACGCATGCGCAGCCGCAACGTGAGCGACCGGGTGCTCTTTCACACGCTGGATGTGCCAGCCCCACCGGCCCGGTTGGTGGCCGACTGGCAACGGGATATTCAACAACGGCTGGGTCTGGAGGCGGGCGATGTGGAGTCCTTGCCCTTACCGCGCGCGCGAACGCGCTGGCCGGACTACCGCCATTGCGTGCAGGCGATGACGGAGTGGACCCGCACCCTCGGTCTTGGGGAGGTGCTGGCCAGCAGCGAGGTCGCCCTGATGGCCTGCCGTGGCGCGCGCTACCACCACGACGGCGCGCAGTATGGCGGTGCTGCCTTTTGCAACCTTTTCCTCAGCGAAGACAAAGGTCTGGACCTGCATTTCGCGTCCATCGGTCTGCGCATCCCGCTGGTCCGGGGCACGGTGGTGGTGTTCGATACCGGCCAGCCGCACGCCGTCATCGCACGCGGTAGCCGTGGCTTTGACCCCGCGGATTTCCCGGCGGAGCGCGATTGCGATCTGGTGTTTCTGACGTGGGAATTGCCGATTGAAGAGGCTCAGGTCACGCACACACTGCAGGTCAGCTTTGACACCGACCCGGCGATGGCCTTGTTGCTTGAAGATGAACAGGTTCAAGTGAACGGAACCGGCGCCACGCTATGCCCTGTAACGGGTCGCTGGATGCCCACCGACCCAGCACCGCTCAGCGGTCCTTGACGACCACTTTATCGTGCTTGCGCGACTTGCCCGCGCGACCGGCCTTGGACCATTCGTAGTCGTGCCCGTCGGGCGTTTTGCCATCCACTACGGCATCGACACCCGGCTTGCCGACATGACTGGGGTCCTCGGCCACCATGGTGACAAACGAATGCCCGGCATCGCGCCGGGCTTTGACAATCTCCAGCGCCTTAGTCAGTGCCGCTTCGTCCTGCGAGCAGGCTCCTGAGTCGGCATCGGTCCAGTAAATTTTGAACATCGCCCATCATAAAGCCGCCGCCACTGGGAAATGGGCAAGGGGCAATGGGCAAGGGGCTACAACAGCATCTGGTCTTTGGCGAGAAAGTACTTGCGGGCATAGGCCACGAGTTGCCCGTCGGACGGGTGATCCACCGTCTCCACACCCACCACTTTGTTCACCAGCGCTGCGTCATGGGCATGGATGTGCTTGAGCAGTTGCAACTTGGCCTGTGCCGGGCCGACGATCAAAATTTCCGAGGCACCGTCCAGGGCAAGCGCCACACGGTGGTAGTAGTCGTGGTCTTCGGGCGCGCGGCCATGGCCTAGCGTGCCAACCTTGGAATGCAATTTATGGTGCGGGCTGTTGGGATGGATAACGGACTTCTCCACATCGTCCGGACTGATGTGCATGACGTGGGCCTCCACGTGATCAATCCAGACGAGTGCGTGGTAATGGGACATAGTGCGCTCCTTGCGTACAGCGAGTCGTGCGGCGCAAGCCTTTTTAACGCTTTTCGTTTTATTTCAGTGACCGCATGCTCGCTGAAACATCCTGCGCCCATTTATGCGGGCCGGGCTTGCGCCAGCGCATGGAACGGCATCGCCATGGCAATTAAAAAGGGCCGCAAGGTGCGGCCCTGGTGTCCATGTCAGACGGGCATTACTTGACTGCAAAGCAATAGAACAAGCCGTCGCCCCCGGTGGGACGAATTTTATCGGGACTGCAACCCAGGGTGGGATGGGTGGAATTCCAGGACTTGGCCCATGAACTATCCAGCGGACCCTGGCTGTCATGGTGGCCCGTCATGGCCGAGCCTTCGACGCTGGATTTGGTCCAGTTGCCGCAGGTCATGTCGGCAAAGGGCGCACCAGGGAACGCCGTGCCATCCGGGCGGGAGCCGGTCAACATGTCGTGCTTGTTGGGTGCGTCACCTTTTCCGTTTACCAGCTGACCATTTTCGTCCAGGGACGTCTGCTTGTTGATGTTGTTCTTGGCTGAGTGCAGGTCATCCACATTCTGAGCGATGACAACTCCCTTCGCGTTCTGCCAGGGACCGGTGCCGATGCGGTCACGGGCGTTGACAAAGTTTGGATCCGCCAGCTTGGGCGCTTGGGTGCTGAGATAGGCATGCCAGGTGTGCTCACCGGCACCCGCCGCCGTGGCGAGTTTCTGGCAATGCTGGTCGGCGCCTTCGAGTCCACCCAGATCGCCACCATTTCCCGGACCGGTGCTGGTCACAAAAAACGTCATCTCTTTGGGGCTCGCCTGCACTGCGCTGCAGATTGCCAGGGTGGCGAAACCGATTGCCGCCATACACGTCACTTTTGCCATTCTCTTCATCTTGGTCTCCTGGGTTTATAGGTTCACGGTCTGGGCTGCCGTGGAGGTTGATATTGAGGCCGCACAGAAGCCCACAAGCATTACTGGGATATTCAGATCGAGGGTGCCTGGATTGAATGGGTGTAGTCACCCAGATCCTGCGCCGCCAGGGCATTCTTTTCGTCCGGCCAGTTGGAGGTCCAGATGTTGGCACTGGCCGCACCGGCTTGCAGCGGCTCCCGTGCAAAACCCGGCACCGGAGGCAGCAGCGGGTGCACCACCACGTCATGGCGCGGCACCGAAAAATAGGGAAAACTCATGCGCTGCAACCCACTGCGGTTCACCACCCGATGCGGCGTGGACACCAGACGTCCACCCGTCAACAGCTCAAGCATGTCGCCCACATTCAGGACCAGTGCATCGCTCGGGCAGCGCGCATCCATCCAGCTTCCGTCACGTCGCCGTACCTCCAATCCCCCCACCGGGTCGTGGGCCAGAAAGGTCAAGAAGTTGAAATCCTTGTGCGGGTGAATGCCCCAGGTATCCCGCGGCATGCCGGCCGGATAGTTCAGCAGGGTCATATTGGTCAAAGGCTTGTGCAGCATGTCCATCACCTCGGCCGGGTTCAGGCCCAGACCTTCACAAATGGCCTGCAACACCAAGCGGTTCACACGGTCCATCTCGGCCCAATAGGCGGCCACCGCAGACTGCACGTCGACCGCAATCGGAGGCCAGCGGTTGCGCCCGTACAGACTGCTTTGGGTGCAGACCGGATCCTGCGGATCGGTTTCCTGGTGCAGCTTCCAGGCCTCGTAATAGTCGGCATCGCCGACACCGGAATTGGGCGTGAAGTAACCCAGCGGCACATAACCCCGGTAGTTGGTCTTCTGTACCCGGAAGTCGGCGTAGTGCTCTCTGGGGCAGGCAAACACGGCAGCCACGGCGGTGCGCATGTTTTGCGTCACTTCAGCGGGAACGCCATGCCCCTGCAGCACCGCAAAACCGACGCCAGAAAGCGCTCCAATCAGCGCCTCAATCGTCTGAACACGCTGGGACTGCGACGCATCAAGGCCCAAGGGCGCGATGTCAACGAGCGGCAGTTCCACGGCAATGGATAGAGGCATGAAAACTCCCGATGGCGGGGTAAAGGTCCACAGCATACCGCGCGCCAAAGCCGGTCGCCCGGAAGTTCAAAAATATGAAACCAGGCTTTCTTTTTTCGCTGCATTGCGATAAACAAGCCGGGCAGTTCCGGCCATTTCTGCAACTAGGCATGCGCAGTTTTGGCAACAATGCAAGCCATGCACCCAACGCAACCACTCGTCTCCGCAAACGTTGAACAAGCCACGCTTTCGCCGCAGGAACTGGCGCTGCGGTGGGGCCGTTCCGTATCGTCCATTGGTCTGTCCAGCGCCATGGGCCTGGGACCGAAATACGTCAAGCTCGCAGGGACCCTGCGCTACCCAGTAGAGGAAGTGCAGAAATACGAGCGGGCCCTGCGCATGCATTGACCGGTGGCTTGCATCGGACTTGCTGGGGGCCAATCGCCGAGGGCCCAATGACCCGTTTGACCAAATTACCTTATCCTTGGAAAACGAACATTACCCAGGCGAGAAAGCCGTGCCTCACTCCATCAATACAGACCAATTCAGTTCACCCGTGTTCAGGCCGCACGGGCGCGTGGTATATGGAGACAGAGGCAATTTACTTTGGGCTGAGGCGGTTGGCCCCTTCAATCGCGAGCTCATGGCGGCAGTTCTGGAAATTGCACAAATCACCTTTCCCGCAATGACAGCAAAGGGACCATGGGCGCACCTTTGTACCTTCAGTGAAAGCGCACTGTGCTCACCTGACGTGCTGGCTGATCTGGCGAACGCCCTGGGTCAAATGGTTCAAGCAGGTGTGGCGCCCAAGGTGATGGCATTTGTGTTGCCCGTGGATGTGGAAGGCTCTGCGCTGATGGCACAACTATTTGAGCAGGCACTCCTGCATATTGGCGTACCGTTTCGGTGCTTTGCTGAGGTCGATGCAGCCAACTTGTGGTTAGCGTCTTTTGTCGCACCGCTGAGCACTGCCGTGGACCCTTGAGGAACGGCTCAGGATGGCAATGCCATGCTGTTTTTTTTTCAGATTTCACGGTAACGCTTGCGCGGTGAACTACATTACAAAAAAACTAACCACGGACAAAGATCGGAGACACGATGCCATTTCTTCTTTCCCTTTCCAAGCGGATTGACAACATAAGCGAATTTATTGGTCGCTGGGTCGCCTGGTTGGTGTTGCTGGCGGTGTTAATCAGCGCGGGCAACGCAGCCATGCGCAAAGCCTTCAACGCCAGTTCCAACGGTTTTCTGGAAATTCAGTGGTACCTGTTTGCCGCTGTTTTCCTGCTGGCGTCGGGCTACACCCTGATGCGCCAGGAGCACGTCAAGATTGACGTAGTTTCCGGGCATTTCTCCAAGCGCACCCAGATCTGGATTGACATCGTGGGCATCTGTGTTTTCTTACTGCCCTTCACGTTCATGATCATCAAGCTGGCGATGCCGCTGGTGATCAATGCCTACATCACCCAGGAGGTGTCGTCCAATGCCGGGGGCCTGATCCGGTGGCCGGTGTTTGCACTGCTGCCCACGGGAATGCTTTTGCTGGCCATGCAGGCTGTATCGGAATTGATCAAGCGCATCGCATTTTTACAAGGGCTGATTCCCGACCCGAGCAAGAAAATGGGGTCCAAGACACCCGAGCAGGAACTCGCCGAGTTCCTGCAGCAAAAAGAAGTGGCCGCCCGCGAAGCCGCACAAATGGGAGCGCAGAAATGATTGATTTTCTGACTGCCAATATCGCGCCGATCATGTTCGTGTCGCTGATCATCTTTTTGATGTTCGGCTACGCGGTGGCGTTTTCTCTCGCCGCCTGCGGTCTGTTTTTTGGCTTTGTGGCGGTTGAGATGGGCATGATCCAGCCGGCCTTTTTGCAGAGCCTGCCGCTGCGCATGTTCGGCATCATGCAAAACGACACACTGCTGGCGATTCCGTTCTTCACCTTCATGGGCTTGATTCTGGAGCGTTCGGGCATGGCGGAAGACCTGCTCGACACCATCGGCCAGTTGTTTGGCCCGATTCGCGGTGGCCTGGCCTACGCCGTGATTCTGGTGGGCGCAATGCTCGCTGCAACCACCGGCGTGGTGGCGGCATCCGTCATTTCCATGGGCTTGATTTCGTTGCCCATCATGCTGCGTTACGGCTATGACCGGCGCGTCGCCAGCGGCGTGATTGCCGCCTCGGGCACGCTGGCGCAAATCATTCCGCCCTCGCTGGTGCTGATCGTTCTGGCCGACCAGTTGGGCAAGAGTGTGGGCGACCTGTACAAGGGCGCATTTATCCCCGGCTTTGTGCTGACCGGGCTCTATGTGTGCTACATCCTGGTCGTCAGCTTTGTGCGTCCGCACTGGGTTCCTGCCCTGCCAGCAGAAGCACGAACCATCCGCGAGAAAGACGGCAGCTCGGGCCTGCCCTCCTTGTTGGCTTTGGTGATTTTCTCCACCGCCGTGGCGATCTTTTTCGCCAAGTCACGGCCCGACAGCGTGCCGTTGGACGAGCTCATCGTGACATCCATGTGCCTGGGTGTCGGCATTGCCTTTGTCGCGGCTGTGGCCAACCGGGTTGCCCGGTTGGGCTTGCTCTCGAACATGGCCGAGCGGGTCACGTTTGTGATGATTCCACCCTTGGGTCTGATCTTTTTGGTCCTTGGAACCATCTTCCTCGGAATTGCCACGCCGACTGAAGGCGGGGCCATGGGCGCGGTGGGCGCTTTGGCGATGGCACTGGCGCGTGGACGCATTGACCTCAAGCTGATCCGCCAAGCCATGGACTCGACCATGAAGCTGTCCTGCTTTGTGCTGTTTATCCTGATTGGTGCCACCGTATTCAGCCTGGCCTTCCAGGGTGTGGACGGACCCAAGTGGGTCGAGCACCTGCTGTCGGGCCTGCCGGGCGGGCAGCTGAGTTTCCTGATCGTGGTGAACATTCTGGTGTTCGTGCTGGCCTTCTTCCTGGACTTTTTTGAGCTGGCCTTCATCATCATCCCGCTGATCGGGCCGGTGGCTGACAAGCTGGGCATTGACCTGGTCTGGTTTGGCGTGCTGCTGGCGGTGAATATGCAAACTTCGTTCATGCACCCGCCTTTTGGTTTTGCGCTGTTTTACCTGCGCAGCGTGGCGCCCCAGGAGGACTACACCGACAAGGTCACCAAGAAGCCCATCAAGGCCGTAACCATCCAGCAAATTTACTGGGGCGCAGTGCCCTTCGTCGTCATTCAGATCGTGATGGTGGCCTTGATCATTGCCTTCCCCGGTCTGGTCTCCAGTGGCTTGACCAAAGAGCCCACCTTTGACGCCGAAACGGTCCTGAAGCAAATGCAAACCGACTCTGAGAAAAGGTCGGATGACAAGGCTGCAGCGGAGAAAGCCAACGCCGGCACGGCTGACGAAAAAGAAGATCCCATGAAACGCATGCTTGAATCCATGAAGGATGACCAAGCCAAGAAACCCTGACGCGGTGGCCGCCCGAGGCGCTGCCCGGGCGTTTTACGGCGCACCCCACCAGCGCCCATAAAAAAACCCGCCGAAGC
>CAIQEX010000774.1 GCA_903870955.1 uncultured beta proteobacterium | reverse complement strand
TCACTAATTGTTAATCAGGTTCTTACCGAACCGGCCAATTACGTTAGAGAACACGGCTGTGGCTTGGTATTTTCTGTCGAAAAAGGAAAGATTCATTTTCATGGCGTCGAGTTCCGGGTAATTCCTGCGGGTCGTCAAAAAGGGTGTCGGGGGCTGCAAATCGTATTCAGCCAACATCAGGCCACTGTCCCTTCTGAGATTGGACACGGTGGGATAGGGCCATCCACCGGTGGTAAATATGGCGTCGGCCTGCCTGGACTGCAGCAGAGAGATGGCTTTCTCATCGCTGTCGGCTTGCAAGAAGGTCATGCCGTAGCCCAATTGCCTCTCCAGTGTCTGACCCATGAGTGCCGCTGAACCAACCAGCACCACCTTGACGCCCTTGATGTTGAGATCAGAGAACTTCCGCAACACCCGCAGCTCTCCCGACAAGGGTACGTACGCCTGGCTAAATGGCATTTTTGTCTGGTTAATTCTGGATCCATCCGCACGCGTGATGACATGCAGGAGGTTGGAGTGCATGGCCATCACGGCTTGCAACTCCTGAATATTCTGGTCTCCCTCTTTGCTCATTTGCTCCAGCACATCGACTTGGGAAAAACCGACGTCGGCCTGACTGGAAGACAGCAAGTTCAGGTTGTCGAGCCCCCCCTTGCTGGGCACCAGAACCAGCGGCACTGACTGCCCGCATACCTTTTGCATGTCCTTGGCAATTTGAACGTAAACACCGTTGCCGGGACCGGTGGCAATGCGGAGTCCTTTCTGAGCTTGCTCGTCCTGTGCATGGGCCCCATGCGATAGGGCCGATGCGACCAACAAAAGCCCAGAGAGCTTCGAGATGTATGTCCATGTTTTCATAATTTCCTCCGTTAAGAATTTAGTTGGCGATGGGAATGTGTGGAGCGAGACGTGGGCCGTTCGGGTCGGAGCGGTCATTGCTGCCTGGCCCTTGCGTTAACGAGGCCAGAAGAAGAATCAACAGAAACCCAATGCAGCCAGCGGCGCAGAGCAACTTCCAGAATTTCATGTGCGGCTCCTGCTGACAACCTGAGTGGGCAGCGTCAAGGCTTCCATACGGGTCCGGCTGCCTCGGTCCAGAAAGTCGCGCGTCGGTGCGTCCATGCTGTTGAGTTGCACATCCAGCTCGGCGAACACATTGTTGAAACGGTCCTGCACCGTTCGTAGCGCGGTGTCGGCCAGCAGGTCCTGTATCAAGGTCTCGGCCGCGTTGGGATCGAGTGCCCGGGTGGCGTCGTCGATGGCCAATGCAATCTGCCATTCGGCCTGCTTTTGCTGCACGGTGTTTTTGAAGTCCTGCAGTGCGGACTGGGCCTGGTTCAGACGGGCGATATTGAGACTATGAAAGTCCCTGAGGCGTTCCAGCGCACGCGCTTGCCGAGCCAATACCGGGCCCGAGAATTTTTCCTGCCCCTCTTCAATCATTTGCTGGATGGACTCGATCTGCCCTCCCACCTTGACCAGGGCATTGCGAAAGGTCACCAGCCTTTCCGCCCGGCGCATGACTTCGTTTTGCAGCTGTTCGATCGGGTTGCGCTGTGCCTCAGCCTTGCGCAAGCGCAACAAACGGTTTTCGAGCTTTTGCATTCCCAGCGGGAGTGCCATATTGGCGGCCACGCCCACAGCTGCAATGGCCGCCAAGGCGAGTAGGCCCACCCCAGCCGAAACGGCCGACCAGATCAGCGGTGCCGACAACGCCACCAGCGCAACGGTCGCCACGACGCCCCCGGCCCGCAGCCACCACACGCGTTCATTGGCCGTGCGTTCCAGTTTCTGGCTGATTGATTCGGTTTGCATTGCCCACTCCCACATTTGAAGATGATGTGGAGAGTTTCTGGGCAATCAACCCGTGCGTCTTCCGTAAGTGGCGCAGATGTGTCTACGTAAAACTACGTGCACGCTCGCTTCGTGTCGTTCCTGCTCTCAAGAATCCGTGCCCATCGAATCTTCAACAAACGACTTCAAAACGATGAGCGCCGTACCAGGTTGAACGCGCAGCGCGAGTTCGTTGGTACGGGCTTTGAAGACTTGTGCGGCGGCGGGGAATTTGGCCAGGTCCGCCTGGGACAGCCGCCTGAACCCCATGCTCCAGGAGGAAAAATTCCGCGTGGAAATCTCGCTTTCGATCAGCAGGTAAATCCCGCTATGGCGCACGTCCCGTTCAATGACCCTGAAGAGTTCCAGCACGTCGTCTTTCTCACCTTCAAGCACCTGCAGCACACTGCCCTCGGAGTACAACATCATTCCGGTGATATTTTTGCGCGGGTTGTTCCGCACCGACGAATCCAGAATGCCGTGCAGTATGTCGGGCTCATCTGTCGCGAGCGTACTCATGTAAATCAGTTGAAACAAGGCCATCACTTTTCCCCTAATGTGACTGTGTGGCAAAAATTTACATGCATTCAAATAGCCTTGCATGGCGAAGGTTGGCGTGTGCGAAAGCGCATTGTGAAATACGCAACGCACCCGCTTAGCTAACCACCATCGAAGCCTGAAACAGCAGCACCTTGAGCGACCTGTCTTCCGACACATCGGCGAACACAACCGGGTTGGCAATGCGCTCGACAAAGCGCATGCTGGGTGCAATCTCCTGCATCTGGTTTTTCAGAAAGTCTGCACCCAATTCCGGTGCGTTCAGACACAGCAGCGCGTAGCCACCGGGCATCAATAAATCGGGCAGGCGGCGCATTAGTTTTGCGTAGTCCTTGGTGGCAACGAAGCTGCCTTTTTGGTAGCTCGGCGGGTCCACAATGATCAGGTCATACGGGCTGGCGCGGGTGATCTTGCCCCAGGTGCTGAAGATGTCGTGCGGAAAAAAACTGGCCCCGGTGGTGAGGCCATTGAGCTGGTGGTTTTGCTGGCCAATGCCGATGGCGCCGTGGCTCATGTCCACATTCAGCACATGGCGTGCACCAGCGCGCAGTGCCACCACCGAGAACGCGCAGGTGTAGGCAAACAAATTCAGCACGCGCTGGTCGACCCGGTTGGCCACATGCGTGCTGACCCATTGCCGCCCGGCGGCCATGTCCAGAAACAGGCCGTGGTTCTGGCCCTTCAGCACATGCACGCGATAGCGTGCACCGCACTCGGTCACCTCATGTGGCTCGGGCACGGCGCCCGCCATCAACCGGGTTTCTGCCGGGCCTTCGGTGCGGCACTGGTAGACCCAGTTCAGCGGCACGCCCGGCATGAGTTGCTGCCAACGTTCGGCAAGTGCGCTCTGCACCGTTGCCAACGCGTCGTCAGTCAATGGCTGGAAGCTGGTCAGCACAAACACCGGCGGATAAAAGTCCAACGCCAAGTGTTCGCAGCCGGGGCGGAGCCCACCCCGTCCATGAAAGATGCGTTGCGCGTCGGTCGTGCCGTTGTGGGTGGTGACCATCTCCGAGATGGTGTCCAGCAGGGCGTGCATGGAGAGTGGCGCTTCAGCGCCCATCAACGCTCCTCCACCCGTCCATCGGTATGCAGTGCAAAGCGGCCCTTGTCGCGCGGGTGGACCGGGTCGCTCGCACCCCAGGGCCAGTCGCCAAATTGGGTGCGGCGGTAGTCGGCAAAGGCTTGGTGAATTTCGGCCTGGGTGTTCATGACGAAGGGGCCGTATTGCGCCACCGGCTCGCCAATCGGGCGGCCCTGCAGGAGCAATAGCTCGGCCTCCTGGTCTGCGTTTTGCAGTTCAATGGCGACGTCGCCCGCCACTTCAACCGCATGGCCCGGCACCACCTTTTGCCCGGCGATGCTGAGCGTTGTGCCACTGAAAAAATACAGCTGGCGACGCGTTTTGGCACTGCGCGCAGGCGGTAGTGTCCAGCCTGCACCGGGCGCCATCTTCAGGGTGAGGATGGCGACATCGGCATCCGGCTCAGAGGCCCAGGAGTCTGGCGGTGGTGGCAAGCAGGCGTCGCCGGTCAAGGTGCCCGCAATGCAGGCGATGTGGGTGGTGTTGCCGTTCGCATCACGGGCCACGTGCCTGGGAATATCTTCGTTCCAGAACATGGTGAAGTGCGGCTCGGCCATTTTGCTCTTGGCCGGCAGGTTGAGCCAGATTTGGAACAGTTCGGTGGGGTTGGGCTTGTCCGTGTGGCGCAGGGGAAACATTTCGCAATGAACAATGCCCTTGCCTGCAGTCAGCCACTGCACATCACCGTCGCCGAAGCGTGCCGTGGCACCGGCCGAGTCGGAGTGGTCAATGCGGCCTTCGCGAACGATGGTCACGGTCTCGAAGCCACGGTGCGGGTGCGCGGGGAAGCCGGGCACGGTTTCACCGTGGTACATGCTCCAACCGTCTTTGCCGGAGAAGTCCTGCCCCAGGTTGCGACCGGCCAGCGCTGCCTGCGGCCCCATCCGGGCGTTGCCCGCAGGATAGGCATCGTGGTGATGCACGCAGAACAAAAATGGGTCTATGGTTTGCCAGGGAAAGGAAAGGGGCTGAATGCTGAGGATGGGGTGCTGGGGCATGGGGTCAAGGTTCAGGTGGATGTGCGTTTTTCTTGAATGCGAACTTGCACTTGCGCATAGGCCTGTGTCACGGACTCCAGCAGCAATTTGCACAGTTCGACCTTGTTTTCACGCCCGGCCTGCTCAAGGTTCTCGCACAACGCGCCGAGCTGCATGGCACCCACCGAGCGCGACGAGGATTTGAGTTTGTGCGCCTGGTCGGCCACACCGGTCCACTGGCCGGCCTCGGCAGCCTTGCGAAGGGTGTCCAGGGTGTCGTGGGCCGTAAGCAGGTATTTATCCAGCAAACGTACATGGGCTGCGGGGTTATCGCCCACGATACGCGTCAAGGCCTGGGCGTCCCAGGCGGGAAATGCGCTGATGTCCGGTAGTTCGGGCTGGGCTTTCAGTGGGGTGCGCGGGTCCATGGGCCCCTTGGACTCCGTTGTAGACGCATGCCGTGGGCGCAGCAACTTGGCCAGGGTCATAAACAGGAGATCGGGATCAATCGGTTTGGTCAGCACGTCATTCATGCCGGCTTGCAGACACCGGTTGTGGTCTTCCAGGCCAGCATTGGCGGTCATGGCGACGACCACGATTTTGGCGGTTGCAGGGTCGCTGCGAATGCTGCGCGTGGCGGCCAGACCATCCATCACAGGCATCTGCATATCCATCAGCACACAGTCAAATGTGGTGTTGTGCAACGCATCCAATGCCAGCGCGCCGTTTTCTGCGGTAACCACGCGCACACCAATATCCTCCAGCAGGCCACGGGCCACGTCCAGATTGAAATCATTGTCGTCCACCACCAACATCTTTTTGTCGCGCAGGCTTGCAATCGCTTCGTCCACGCTGGTCAGTGCCCGGACCTGCAGGCGTGCATCCTGTGCCTGCTGAAAGCTGGCCACAAACCAGAAGGTGCTGCCCACGCCCAAGCGGCTGGTAACACCCACCTCGCCGTTCATCAAAATTGCCAGTTGCCGGCAGATGGCCAGGCCCAGCCCGGTGCCGCCATACCTGCGCGTGGTGGATGCGTCGCCCTGCTCAAACGACTCAAACAAGCGTGCACACTGGCTCTCGTCGATTCCAATCCCGGTGTCTTCCACCTCAAAGCGCAGTTGGCAACTGTCGGCTACCGCGTGCTCTGCCAGGGGTTGCAAAGCACGCACCCGGATGGTCACGCGGCCCTGATCCGTGAACTTGATGGCGTTGATTAAAAAATTGATCAGTATCTGCCCCAACCGGAGGGCATCACCGCGCAGCAGCTTGGGCACCTGCGGTTCGATCTCAAGCTTCAGAGCGAGCCTTTTCTCTGCCGCCTTGCCACCCGCCACATTGACGATGTGCTGCAGCACCTGCTCCAGATCGAAGGTGCCGCATTCCAGTTCCAGCTTGCCTGCATCGATCTTGGAAAAATCCAGAATGTCGTTGATGATGCCCAGCAGGTGCGCCCCTGACTGCTTGATCTTTTCCAGGTAGTCGCGCTGCATCGGATTGGGATCGGTCTTGAGCGCCAGGTAGACCATGCCCATCACGGAGTTCATCGGCGTGCGGATTTCATGACTCACATTCGCCAGAAACTGCCCCCGACTGCGCTTGGCCAACTCAGCAACTTCCAGAGCCGCGGCCAAGGCCTGGGTGCGCTCGCGCACGCGCGACTCCAATGTCTCATTCACCTGGTGCAGTTTGGTCTCGTTGTCTTGCAATGCACGGCGAATTCGCGTCTCTTCGCTGATATCCCTGAAGGTCACCACGGCACCGTTTTGTACGCCCCCCACCAGCATCGGGGAACTGACGTAGTGCACCGGAAAGCTGCTGCCATCCTTGCGCCAGAAGACCTCGGAGTCCCTTGAAAATGGCGCACCCTCGCGCAAGGCCGCCAAGGCCCCACTGGATTCAGCCGGGTAGGGATTACCGTTGGGGTCACTGTGGTGAAACAGTGCATGGGCGTTCTTGCCGATCATTTCCTCAGGCTTGTAACCCAACAACTTCGCCCCCGCCGGGCTGATGAAAGTCAGCGTCCCCTCTTTGTCGACCTGGCACAGACCTTCGCCCATGGACTCCAGGATCAACTCGGCATAGGCCTGGGCATCGGCCACGGCCTGGCGCGCATTGCGATGGAAAGTGATGTCGTAGAGCACCACCAGATTGGCATGGTCAAAGGCACTGCCAAGATGTGCCATGCCTGCCAGCACCGTGCGCTGACTGCCGTCTTTGCACTGCAGGTTGACCTCAAAGCGTTCAAACGGCGTGCCCTCACGCAGGCTTTGTTGTCGACGCGTCTCCCACTTGGAAATCACCTGCGCACGATAGTCCGGATCCGGATAGGCCTTGGGCCACCACTGATCCAGATGCGGAACGTCAGACAGCGTATAGCCGTAGGTACTCACAAAAGTTGCATTCAGGTATAGGACCTTGCCCGATGCGTCGTACAAGGCAATCGGCACCGGGGAGGCGTCGATCAGTGTGCGTTGTTGCAGCTCACTTTTGCGCAGCGCCTCTGCTGCAAGGTGCGCGCCGCTGACGTCGTTAAAGACCACCATCAGGTGCCCCGGGTTCGGGCTATAGGCGCTGGCTAGAAACCACTTGTTGACGATCGGCAAATAATGCTCGAAGGTCTGCGGACTTTGGTCCAAGACCACTTGGGCCAGCAGCCGGCGCAGACTGAAGTCATGCGGTTCATTGGCACCCGGCCAGGTGCTCCAGCGGCTTCCCACCTGTAGGGGCAGACCGATCAGGGAGTGAAACGCGGGATTGACATGCAGCAGGGTGAAGTCGGCTTCGGCACCTTCCGAAGCTTCCGAAGCTTCCAGCCGCAAATAGACCACAGCGCTGGGCATGGCGCCGAACAGGGCCGCAAGCGTGGCGTCGTCAAAAGCACCGGATGCGCCTTGACGGGCAGGCGTGGGCCCTTGGGTGGGTGTCGGCTCTGCCACGGTTACAGCAAGCCCTTGATGAGCGCCGCCAACGGCGCGCGTTCCACCGGCTTGGGCAAAG
>CAIQEX010000773.1 GCA_903870955.1 uncultured beta proteobacterium | reverse complement strand
TGGCAGTCATCAAATGCGGTTTTGTCGGGTCACCGCCCCAGGTCAGCTTGTGGACGCGTTCGCGGCGAAACCAGACCATGGTGACCGCCGTCTGGCGCAGCACCGTAAGAAACAGGGCACCCGCCACACCGTTATCCCCTGTACCGGGCCCCAGGTCATCTGACAGTGCGGGGCTGGCAGAGGGGTTTGCATCCGGGTGGCGACTGAGTCGGCTTTGGTTGAGTTGAAGGATGCGCTCCTTGCTGGGTGTTATCCCGGCGGTCTGAATCGACCCGCTAGCGAGCAACGCAAAACCGTCTGCGCCCACCACTTCAAGCAGGTCGGCGTTGTCTTTCGCGCGAATGAGTTTGGCGAACTCCAGCGAACGAACCGCGTCCATCAGCGTGCGGCGGCGTGCGGCAAGATGGCTCTCTCTTTGCCTGAGTTCATCCTGCAACCGGGTTTCCAGCAGCGCCGACACGTCCTGACACAACCAGCCCAGCGCGTGGCGTTCGGCTGGGCTGCGATACCAGGTTTCCTGTTTTTGCTGACACGACACCAGGCCCCAGAGCCGGCCCCTGACCACCAGTGCGCAAACCAGGGTGGCACGCGCCCCCATGTTTTTCAGGTACTGGATATGCAGCGGTGAAACGCTGCGCAAGTTCGACAGTCCCAGGTCAAAAGCTTTGGCATCGCCGCGTGCGACCAGCGCAGAAGGGAGGTAATGCACATCGGTAATCAGACGCACCTGGCAGTCTTTAAAAAGCTCGCGGGCCTGCTTGGGGATGTCACTGGCCGGGAACCGCAGGCCCAGGTAAGACGCAATTCCCGGTCCTGCCGCCTCGGCAATGACTTCACCGTTCCACTGCGCATCAAAGCGGTAGACCATCACATGGTCAAGCCCTGTGAGTTTGCCAATCAGTTGGGCCGTGCCACTGCATATGTCAGCGCTGCTGTCCAGGCGCCGCAGGCTTTCAAGACCCGCTCGTATTGCGTACTGGGTCTGCTCGGTTTCTGCCTTGTTAGACAAGCAGGGTTCGATGTCGACCAGGTACTGGCCCGTGGCGTTGCAGAGACTGCGGGCAGAAAACGCCTGCCCGTTCAAGGTCAGGTCCAGCGACGGCTGCAGGGGGTTGACCTGACCTGCCAGCAACGCAAGTTTGGCTTCTGCTCCCAGGACCGAGGCCAAGGGTTTGCCCAGCAGTTGCTCCGCTTGCCAACCGATCAGCGCGCCGCAGGATTCGCTGGCCGCCAGGATGGTGGAACTGAACGGGTCAACCACCAGCAGCGCGCCATGGGGTTGCACTGCACCAGGGTAGCGAATGGGCTCTTCTTCGCACATTCGGGTATCCAGGGGGTCAAAGTGTAAGGAGTCCATGCACCAACGGTCTTCTAAAAATAGCGGATTCAAACAAAATTTTGATTTGGATAAACGCCGATCCAAGCGTCCCAAAGAGTGCCTGCGTTTCCTTCAGGAAACCCGCAACCCGAACAGCTTGTCGCAGGGCGCCATGGTCTGTCAAATTGATTGGAAAAATACAAGCTGGGTTTCATTTTTTTGCGATTCGCAGGGATCTTTGCGGCTGCACACCAGGGTACGCAAGCACCAAGCCGAGCGCATAAATTGCTACAAGACAATTATTTTTATGCGATCAATGCAAATGAAAAGCTCCATGAATAGCTATTTATGCATTGATATTTAAACAACGCTTTATCAATGCCCTTAATAAAAAACTGCTTACCCTGTTTGCAGTAGGTTCTGCGCGCTGGCATAGCCCGCAGCCGTCGCGGTGAGCGCAAGTCTTATGCGTTGCGCAGCGCCATCAGCAGTGCGCGATACAACGCATCCGGCGCCATCGGCTTGCTTACAAAACCGTTCATGCCAACCTCCAGGCAGCGCGCCCGGTCTTCGGCAAAAGCATTGGCCGTTGTGGCCAGTATCGGGGTCGCGGCATAGCCCGGCAGTAGTCGGATTCGCAGGGTGGCCTCCAGCCCGTCCATACGTGGCATCTGCATGTCCATCAGGATCAGGTCATAGCTTGCCTGGCTGGCTTTTTCCAGCGCCTGGATGCCGTCTTCTGCGACATCCACTACCAATCCGGCGTCTTCCAGCAGGATGCAAATGATCTCGCTGTTGACGGGTTCGTCCTCCGCCACCAGTGCGCGCAGACCGCGATGTTCTGCCCGCAGAAGCGTCAACGCATCAGCCTCCGGATTCAACGCCTGCGTCGCCTGTTGCACGTCTCCGAGCTTCAGGCGGGCAGTAAACCAGAACCTGCTGCCTACGCCCGGCGTACTTTCTGCGCCTGCGTCGCCACCCATCAGGCGCGCCAACTTGCGTGTGATGGACAGGCCCAGCCCGGTGCCTCCGTACCTGCGCGTGGTGGAGTTGTCGGCTTGCTCGAAATCGGAAAATAGCCGCTGCAGGATCTGCGGCTCTATGCCCACACCGGTGTCCGCCACTTCAAAGCGCAGCAAGGCCGCCTCTGCGCTGGTCTCCACAAGCCGCGCAAGCACCGTCACCCGTCCGGTTTCAGTGAACTTGATGGCGTTGGTCAGGTAGTTCAGCAAGGCCTGCTGCAAGCGGGTGAAGTCACCTTCCAGATTGGCCGGTATGCCATGCATTTCGCTGACCAATTCGAGGTTCTTGTTTTGCGCACGTTCGTGCGCCATGGAAACCACACTTGCCAGCAATTTCTCCACTTGCAAGGGAGCTTGCTCCAGTGTCAACTTGTCGGCGTCGATCTTTGACAGATCCAGAATGTCATCAATGATTTTCTGCAGGTGGTTGCTTGCGGCCTCCAGTTTGTCCAGATTGTCAGCCTGCCTGTGCGTCACGCCTTCCCTGCGTATCAGGTAGGCCATGCCTGTAATGGCGTTCAACGGCGTGCGGATTTCATGGCTCATGTTGGCCAGGAAGTTGGCCTTGGCCCGGGCTGCTGATTCGGCTTCCAGGCGCATCTGTCGGTCGTCCAGGCGTTCGAGTTCATGCGCGAAATTGCCGGTCAGCTCTTCCAACAGGTTCACCTCTTCGGCATTGAACGCATCGACGAGCGCGGAGTAAATCAGAAGCGCGCCTTTTTCGCCAGATTTCAGAAAATACGGTATTGCGATGCTGGATTTGTAGCCCCGCGCCGTGGCCGCCTTGCGCCAGGGTTGCATGGCCGGGTTGTTGTCATAGTCCCGGTTGACCTGCGTCAGCCCACCGCGCAGGGCAACGCCTACGGGGCCCATGCCGAACGGCGACGCCGCGCTCCAGGAAATCTGTATGCCATCCAGGTAACCGGCGTCCATACCGGCAAATGCCACGGGGCGCACAGACTGTTCTGCATCATTCTGTGCAATACCGACCCAGGCCATCAGGTAGCCACCGTTTTGGCAAATGATGTTGCATATGTCCTGGGGCACCTGCACTTTGTGTTCCGCTCTGGCCAAGGTGATGTTGGTGTCAGTCAGCAAACGCAGCGCACGGGTTGCACGTTTGCGGTTGCTGATGTCGATGACAATGCCGGTGCGAATCGACGCATCGTCCACGTCCTGCTCCGCCGAAGAGGTCATCTCCACCCATTTGATCTGCCCGTCGGGCAGCAGCAGTCGAAACTCAATTTCCAGGCGCTCGCGGTTCCGAATCGCCTGTGCAATCGCATGTTCGACGCGCGCCTTGTCCTCTGGATGCCTGAGCCGGCGCACGGCATTGGAGTCGTGCAATGCCGCTTCGGGCGAGAGGTCCATGAGTTGGCGTATTCCATCGCTGACGAAGGTGTACCTGCCCGGTACACCCGGCGCGAAAAACATACGGTAAACCATGCCAGGGACATGGCTCGTCACATGGCGCATCCGGTCCTCTGACTCCAGCAACGCCAGCCGGTTGGCCCGGCTTTCGGTGATGTCCTCTACGGTGCCTTCATAAAACAGAATGGCACCCTCAGCGTCACGCACCGCGTGGGCGCATTCATTGATCCAGAGCCGTTCACGCGTCTTGTGCCGGTAAATCTCTGAAACAAAATCCAGCACATGCCCATCGCGGTCAATGAGCCGCTTGAATTCATCGCGGCGAGTCGGGTCGACATACCATTGGCGGCCTATGTCGTCGAAGTTGGCCGTGAGTTCTGCTTCGGAGGCGTATCCGTTAAGTCGCACGAGGGCGGGATTGGCGTTGATCATCCGGCCCTCCAGGCTTGACCTGTAACAGCCAATCGGGAGTAGGGCGAACATCGAAGAAAGTTGAGTTGTATCCATCGCGACCATCACAAATAGAGCCCTTCAAGGCAAACCGGTCGTGTCTCCACCCAATTGCTCACCTTTCTCTTGGCCGGCATGCGAACAGAGAATGCTTCAACGTGCGGCTTTGACAGCATACAACTATTTATCGCGCACTTTAGCGCCCAGAGAGTTCTCTCGGCCTCAGTGTCTCGACTGGGTCAACGGCCCAGGCAATTATTCAGTTGCCCTCCAGGTGAGGGCGAGTCCCGTTTAAGGTGTCACAACGCCACGGGTTGGCCGCTGTTGGCGCTTTGCGTGGCGGCATCGGCCAGCTTTTGCGCGGCCACACCGTCAGCCACCGTGGTGCGGAAGGGTGCACCGCTTTGCAGGCACTCAAAGAAGTGCTCGATTTCCAGGCGGTATGCGGCAGCGTAGCGCTGCAGGAAGAAGGCTTCGGGCTTGTCGGCGTGAATGCCGGCAGCGTTCCACTGCACCACTTCGGTGGGTGTGTGGTTGCCACATTGCAGCAGGCCGGCCGAGCCCAGCACTTCAAAGCGCTGGTCGTAACCGTAGGCCGCGCGGCGTGTGGTGTTGATCTGGCACAGACGGCCCTTTTGCGTGCGGATGGTGACAGCCGTGCTGTCGAAATCACCGGCGTCCTTGATGGCCGGGTCGGTCAACACGGAGGCGGTGGCGCTGAGCCAGGCCGGCTCGTCGCCGTCGGCACACAGGATCCAGCGGAACACGTCGAAGTCGTGGATCAGCATGTCGCGGAAGATGCCGCCCGAAGCCTTGAGGTATTCCACCGGCGGTGCGCCGGGATCGCGGCTGGTGATGACCAGCATTTCAGGCGTGCCAATTTCACCGGCCAACAGGCGGCGGCTGGCGTCGTTGAAGGTGGGATCGAACCGGCGCTGAAAACCAATCATGCAGGACACGCCTGCAGCCTTGACGGCTTCGCCACAGGCCACCGCACGCGGCACCGACAGGTCCACCGGCTTTTCACAAAAGATGTGCTTGCCGGCAGCGGCAGAACGGGTGATCAGGTCGCTGTGGGTGTCGGTGGACGAGCAGATGGCTACGGCATCCACACTCTTGTCGGCCAGCACAGCTTCAATCGTTGCAACTTGGGCGCCATGTTTCTGCGCCAGGTCAGCGGCCGCAGCGGGCACGGGATCAAACACGTACTTGAGCTGGACGCCGCTCAAGGCGGCCAGGTTGGATGCGTGAATGCGACCAATGCGGCCAGCGCCAAAAACTGCAACATTTTTCATGGGGAGTACCTCGAATCTTGAATTTGAAATTGCGCGCCTTGTGGCGGCGACCCCGCGACTATAAAGGCAATGCGATATTTTGAAAAGAAATTTCTAAAACTTACATTGGTTTTTAATTTCATTCCAATGAATAAGCCACAACGTCAGCTGCTTGGCGCAACTGCGCAACTGCGCAACTGCGCCAGCCAGAAGCGCTAGGGTGTTTGTTTGGTCCGCTCCAGCCGCTCCAGCGCGAATCCTTGGCGCTGCAGACGACTCAACAGTGCGTCGTAAGCTGCCGCGTTGACCTCCGGGGTGCGCGATAGCACCCACAGGTATTCCCGCGTGGGCTCGCTCACCGCCACCAGTTGGTAGGCCTCGTCCAGATCGATCACCCAGTAATTGCCCCACACCATGGGTAACCACGACAACCAGGACGGTGCAAAGCGCACCTGCAACTTGGGCGATGTGGCCGCTCCGATTTGCCTCGCTTCGCCAATCGCCTGATCCACTTCGCCATTCTCTTTGCG
>CAIQEX010000772.1 GCA_903870955.1 uncultured beta proteobacterium | reverse complement strand
GGGAATCCATTCACCTTTGCCAAAACCCTGAGGGCTTCTTTTGGTCGCGTGAATATCGGCTTCCAAATGGAAATCCGAATTTTCCACGGACATCATCAATCCATCTGGATCCATCTTGGTGGGGGGCGAGTAGTTGGTGGCGATTTCCATTCCATTGACATACTGCGGTTTACCGATGGGCGTCTCGGCCGCCCGGCTCAGTTGGGTGGTCAAGGCTAAAACCAGGGGCAGTGTGACGATAACGAGATGTTTCACGGGCGAGCAGTGGGTTACTAAGGAATAGCGTGAGTCTAATCAAAGCTTGGGTTGGGCTTCCACTATGCCCAAGAGTTCGGACCTTGGTACCTAGTTGCCCGTTGTTAGGGCCACGCCGCCTGCCGGGCAAAGTCTTGCCATTGTTTCGAATAAGTCCGCCGTGATGACGGGTTTTGGCAAATGGGCATCCATACCAGCCTCGATGCAGCCATCGCGGTCTTCCGCACGCGCGTGGGCTGTGATCCCGATGATGGGGGTGCGTTGATTCGCAGGCTCATTCGCACGTATGAGGCGTGTCGCTTCCAGTCCTCCCATCACCGGCATTTGCAAGTCCATCAGAATCAGGTCCCACTGATGTGTCTCGCAACTTGTCACGGCCAGTTGGCCGTTCGCAGCAATCGTGACCGAATGGCCGGCTTTTTTCAGGATCGTGGACATGAATATCTGGTTGATCGGATGATCTTCCACCAGAAGAACCTTGAGTTGATTGGGCGCACCGTCGGACTGGGACGCTGAAGTTTTTGATCCATTGCCTATCGCAGTGGGCGCGGGCGATGCGGCCTTCCAGCTCGGGTCGAGCTCCAGGCGTACGCTGAAATGGAAAGTGCTGCCCTGGCCTTCGGCGCTTACAAGTCGCAGATGTCCGCCCATCAATTCCACCAGACTGGTGCATATTGCCAGGCCCAGTCCGGTTCCACCAAAGTTGCGTGTGGTGGAAGCATCTGCCTGCGAAAACGCGGCAAATATCGATTCCTGCTTGTCAGGCGGAATGCCGATCCCGGTATCAGCTACCGAGAAATTTGCCTCCAAAGTGTTCGTGCCGACTTCTGCTATTTGAAGCGCCACAGTCACATGCCCCGCGCTGGTAAATTTGATGGCGTTGTCGCACAGGTTCGTCAGCACCTGGCGCAGGCGGCCCGGGTCGCCCAACACACGCGGTGGCAAATCCTTCGGGCTGTCGTAGCGCAGCACGAGCTGCTTTTTTGATGCGCTGACTTCTATGCTTCGCAACGTCTCGCTGACCAATTGCCCGATGTCGAATGCGATATGTTCCAGTTCGAGCTTGCCGGCCTCAATCTTGGAGAAATCCAGAATGCCATTGAGGATCACCATCAGCGACTCGGCTGAGGTTTTCACCGCCTGCATGTAGCTTCGTTGCAGGGGATCCAGTTCAGTTTCCAGCGTCACGTCCGTCATGCCGATGATGCCGTTCATGGGCGTCCGAATTTCGTGACTCATGTTGGCCAGGAATTGGGACTTGGCCCGGTTGGCACTGGCTGCTAGCTCTTCGGCCTGTTTGCGCTGTTCCAGTGCCACGTGCAGGTCAGCGAGGCGCTCCTCCAGGCTGCGCTGGGTAAATTCCACCTGCTTGCGCGCTGCGATAAGGCCCATGCGGGCATCGTCAATGCTGTTGGCTGCGTCGGCTATCTCGGTCTGCAGTGCGTTGAAGCTCCGTGCCATTGCCCCCAACTCATCGCGACTGTTCACTCTCACCGGTGTCCGGTCGACGCGGGCGTGCGCCTGGTCCAGTCGCCCGTCGCCTAAAGCGCGCATGGCACGTGTGAAGTCGGCCACGGTCCCGTATGCCAGGCGCTGGGCTGCGGCTGCCACTTCGACCGCTGAGTGCGCGATCATCCCGGGCAGGATCAAGCCTACGCTGATGGTGAGCATGGCCACTGCCACGAATACATCCTGTAGACCGCTAACCAGCGCGCTATTGCCCTTGGGAACGCTGTCTACCGCCAGCAGGTATCCGGCACCATCCAGCACCAATACCAACAGCATGGCACCGGTGAGTTTGATGTGCAGCGAAGGTACGATTCCGGCCTTGCCAAGCGCCCGCCGATCGGAATATTTTCGAATCGCATAGAGCACTGCCCCGGAATAGGCAAATGCCAGACCGAAGAGCACGGTGGGCAGCCCAAACTGCTGGAAGCCCAGGACACAGGAAGTAGCCCACACCACAGCGGCCAACAGTCCCATTGCAACCGTGCCGCGTGGTGCTTTGTAGGGGCGCAGCAGGTCGGGCTGGTCGTGCCGCAGCAGCCAAACCGCCACACTGGGCAAAGCGATGCCGATAAGGTAGGTGAAATTCGCCGCCGCCACCAACCATATCGGGTCGCCGATCAACAGGAAGAATATGGACATCGCCGCAGTCAACAAGGTGGCCACCCAGGGCACATCCGTGGAGGAGCGCCGCGCCAGCACGGCTGGCACCAGGCCGTCTTCGGCGAGTTGGGACAGCGTGCGTGAGGCGCCTGCCAGGGGCTGTATCGTCCCGTGGAACATATTGAGCATCATGAACCATATGGCCGCCGCCTTGGCACCTGCACCCAGCAGGGGCGCGAATGTGGGGCCCAGCTCCAGCGCCAGATCCTTGCCCATGGGTTCGGCACCTAGTGCACCCAGCCAGATCACGGGCAGCAAAATAAAATACACCGAAGCCATGACCGCCGCTGCAAACATGGCGCGGGGTACATTGCGTTGCGGGTCTCGGGTCTCACCGACGTGGCAAGCGGCGGCTTCGAACGCGGGTGCCGCGAACCCGACCAGGTACAGACCGGCCATCAGGCTGGTGACATCGCCAAAGAAGCCGGGAAACGGGGTCGTCAGATGAAAGTCAAAAGCGCGCTGCCAATCAACCGTACCTGAAAATACAGGCACCAGGCCCGATAGCAAGGCTAGGCATGCAGAGACCGCAGCGATTGGGGTGGTCATACGTGAAACCCACTTCACGCCCATCAGGTTCACACCCATGAAAAACAGTACCAGAAGCACCGCCAATAAGTTCACTGGCACATCGGGCAGGTACCAGCTTTGGATCGCTGAGGCGGACAACAGCGCCGTAAGCCCGCAAGTCGGCACCCAACCCCACCAGTAGCAAGTGCCTGCCAAATTCGCCAATACCGGCGCGTAAGGTCTGAACGCCTCGCCGCAGCTTGCTGCAATACCGCCAACGCGGTTGGGCCACATCAACACCAGCTCGGTCCATCCGGGCGCGGCCGCCCAGCTTAACAACAGGCCCAGCGCCAGTAAGGGGATGGCTGCACTCCCCTGGCCCAGGATGTCCCCCTGTCCGGCGAAGAGTGCGGCGATCAGAAACAAGCTCTGGTTGCTGCCGCCCATCGCTAGCGCGGTAGTACCTACCCAACCTAATGTTCGTGGGTGCGGTGCTGTGGCTGTGGTGCTCTGGGGCAGTGGCAGGTCACGTCGCTCCGGTTGGAGCAGGGTGTTTGGCATGGGGTTGGTTTTATCTCCGTTGCTTCCGTTGAATTTTTACAAGCCACCAGCCATGAATGCGTGCGCACTGCCTGCTATAGGTCCAGCAATGGCCGCTTTGGAAGCACTAAAGGTGCGACTGAAAATGATTCTAGTCAAGGATGCGGGATCGGTCAGCAACGTCAAAAAAATGAAAGTTTGATTTCATTTGTTCGCGCTGGGCGGGTATCCATCATGCCCCAATGCGCGATGCCCACACCAACCCACATGACTTTCGCGATGCATGGCCGAGGCTTTTGAACGGCAGCGATGCGCGCAAAACCCAGCATCCATGATCGAGGGGCTTATTCTTTATCTTTCCCCGAGATCAAATACAGCAACGGGCCAAAAGAGCCAACTGCGAGTGTGGCGACGATCCAAGGCCAAATGTTCCTGCCGCTGTTCTTTGCGTCGCGCCACATCCAAGCCAAAACCAGCGCTAGGGATATGACCAGATCGGAGAATATTTGCATCGATCCGTAGCTGTGCGCAATGGCCCCAAAGATCCCTGCAAGACCTTCATTCCAAATAGCGCCAGCCGTGACCCCACCGTGGACAACAAGAGCCAGAATCAAGAGTGTTTTTTTCATAGTGTTTCCTTATAAAGTGCCTAGAGTGTGTCCAACACATGGAATCAGCGCAATGACGGCACAAAAACCGCCACCCCTAGCATTCGTGTCACGCTGCAAGCTAGCTCGCAGCGCACGATCCCCTGCCTGCGATGGTGATGGATGCCGCGTGGAATGTGTTGCAAATGAATCGGGGTGCGCAATGGCTTGCTTTCACGCTTATGCCGTGGATTGCGCGCTTGCCGAAAGACATTACGCTGGCGTCGCTGCGGGTTGCGCATATTTTTGCAGCAGATGACCCAACCCGGGCAGTGATTGAGGCGCAGGTGCGCTGAGGTCGTCACCTTGCTTGGCGAGGCATGGCGAATGAATGCTGTCGGCTACCTGCTATTGCGACATCCAAGATTCGTTTGGGGCTGAAAGCTGCCGTTGCCCCCAAAACCGAGAACTCCAATAACAACGCTAGAGCAGACATACGAATTTGCAGCACACCGTCAATGACGCTAAATGGGTTGTGTTGGGCACACGCAATTTCTGGCAATCCACAGCGTTCTCAACTCGCTTTTGATTATCTGGAATTTGTAAGTTTAGGTCTGCGAAAAGCTCCGCGATTACTCGAAACTCGGATTCAACGGCAAGAAAAAGCGTAGACCACATCAGGTGGCAAAGTGAGTTTTCCATGAACACGCCAAAGATAGCAAGCACTGCGTGCTTCGATCTGTACCAAAAGTCTATGACTTTTTACGCATCATCAAAAATTGAAAACTTGTCTATTTGTATGGATAAGTGTGTTGATCTTTTATTGAAAAATGACAAAGATCAAATCTTATTTAGGGCAATTAACGACAGTTAGTG
>CAIQEX010000771.1 GCA_903870955.1 uncultured beta proteobacterium | reverse complement strand
TAGCCCCCTTGGGGGGCAGAGAGCGACACGTAGTGCGCGAACGTGGGGGCAAGAACCCCGCCGCCGGGCCGCCCCAAGGCAGGTTAGCCCCCTCGGGGGGCAGCGACCCACACGCAGTGGGGGAGCGTGGGGGCATCAATGTCCAGCGAAGTGCTCGCCGGCTTTGAGCGCGTAAACCGTGCCGCAGTACGGGCACTTGGCGGAGCCACTGCGTCCCACATCCAGATAGACCTTTGGATGGGTGTCCCAGGTCTGCATGTCCGCCAGCGGGCTGGGGCAGAAAACGCCACCTTGGTGGTTCAGGTCCTTGGCCGACAATTGAATGGCGGGGGCTTGGGGTTTTTGTTGCATGTTGTGTTCCTGATTTCCGGGTCAGTCTGGTTCTGGCTAAGCTGCGATTTTACGGCCCTCTCGGGAGGGCAATCCTGACCACCTACCTGCCCGCCCATTCCTAAGGCTTGGGCGGCACAACCGGCCATTGCACGGCAACCGACAGACCGCCCAAAGCCTCTGAACGGCCGATCCTGACCTGCGCACCAAATACCAGCAACAGACGCCGGACTATGGACCAGCCCAAGCCACTGCCGGGTTGCTCATTGCCCAGCACGCGGAAAAACCGTTCGCCCAGATGCCCTATGGCCTCATCGCTCATACCCGGTCCACTGTCCTGCACTTCCAGATGGGCACCTGCGGCGTCCGTATGCACCGTCACTTGCACCTGCGCTCCCGCCGGGCTGTAACGCAGCGCGTTATCCAGCAGGTTGCGCACCAGCACACCCAACAACACTTCATTGGCCGCCACGGCGCAAGGCGTATCAGCCATCACAGCGAACTCCTGCTTGCGCGCCAAGGCGGTCGGCGCCAGTTCCCCGGTAACCCGGCGCACCACGGCGCTCAGATCAACGGCGCCCGGTTGGGAATCGGGCGAGGCTTCCAGTCGTGCCAGTGTCAGAAGTTGATCCACCAGGCGACTGGCGCGGTCGCAGCCGGCCAGGGTCGTCTGCAGTGCATGGGTGCGTTCGGCCACATCGTCGCCCGCGCCCAGTGCCACCTGGGCCTGGGCACGAATGGCGGCAATCGGCGTGCGCAACTCGTGCGCCGCATCCGCGGTAAATCGGCGCTCGGATTGCACCATGCGGTCAATGCGTTCGAGTAAGCCATTGAGCGTTTGCACCAGCGGCTCCAGTTCGCGCGGCATGCCTACCAATGACACCGGTTCAGCGGTGTTGGGGGCACGTTTTTCCAGGGTCGCTCGCAGATCACGAATAGGTGCCAGCCCTTTGCGCACCGACCACCACACCGCCAGCCCAAACAACGGTAAAGCGATCAGCAACGGCCGCAACAGACTGCGCATCAAGGCCCACAGGATGGATTGGCGCGATTCGACTTTTTCACCTACAAACACCGTGACATCACGTTGCTTGTCATGCTCGCCTTCTTCTTGCCTGTCCTGTTTTTTATCCTGATGCTTCACATGCGTAGCCACTACGCGCCAGAGTTCTCCATCTTCCCGGCGCACGGTGGAAAACCCCTCCACCTGATCCGACAAGGGCTGCAGGCCCGCGTTGGACGAGCGGGTGATGAGATCACCATCCACAAAAATCTGAAACACCACTTGCGGCGCGTACTTGTGCAAAACCGGCGCATCGGACACGTCATCGTGTTCGCCCTGCGCTTGTACCAGCAGCAAGGCTGCAGCTTGCGCCAAGTGGCCATCCAGCAACTCGTCAAGTTCGTATTGCGCATCACGCCAGGTGATTAAGGCAGCACCCAGCCAGACCGCCACCGCGAAGCCGAGCACCAGCAGCAGCAATCGGGTTTGCAGCGAAGTCTGCTTGGGCAACGCGCTCATGTGCCAGACGGCTCGCGCTGAACAATATAGCCAACCCCGCGCACGGTTTGGATCAATTCGGCACCGAGCTTGCGGCGCAAGTGGTGAATGTGCACCTCGATCGTGTTGCTCTCCACCTCGTGGCCCCAGCTGTACATCTGCTGCTCAAGCTGCTCGCGCGACAGAACACGCCCGGTGTTGCGCATCAGGGCGTGCAGCAGATCAAATTCACGGGTGGACAAGGTCACGGCCTCACCGTTGTAGGTCACGCTACGGGCGGCAGAGTTAAGGTCCACGCCGGCACAGCTGATGGTTTCCACAAGTTGCCCAACCGAGCGCCGCACCAAAGAGCGCAAGCGCGCCGCCAACTCGTTCAGGTCCACTGGCTTGACCACGTAGTCGTCGGCACCGGTATCCAGCCCCACCACCCGATCGGGCACGGCATCGCGCGCTGTCAGCACCAGAATCGGGGTGTCAATCTTGCGGGCACGCAAGTCCTTCAAGACGTCCATCCCATCCTTCAGCGGCAGGCCCAAATCCAGTACGCCAGCGGCATAGACGCCGCTGGCCAGCTCACGCTCTGCGGCCATGCCGTCACGCACCCAATCCACCTGAAATCCGGCTTGGCGCAAGCCT
>CAIQEX010000770.1 GCA_903870955.1 uncultured beta proteobacterium | reverse complement strand
TGGGCGCAATCAGCACCTGGCCGCCGAGCGTGGCCGGGAGCCCGGCCTGGAACTGGAAAAAGGCCAGGGGAAGATGACCCTTACGACCTGGGGCCTGGAGATCGTGCAGCAACTCAAACCCATTGCCGCGCAGCTGGACGCCGAGTTCGCTACCACCGACTATTCCCGCGCCGTGCTGGATGCGGAACATGCCTTGCAACACCCGGATACGACGCCCTCGGCGCGTGTGCTCAAAGCGGTGCAAGAAGAGTTTGACGGTTCCTTTGTTGCCTTCGTGCGGGCACAGTCCGTCAAGACGCGGCAAGCCATGCTGGACTTGCCCATGACCGATGCCGATGCGGCGTCCTGGGCCGAGCAAAGCGCCAAGTCGGTGCAGGATCAGGCAGCCATTGAAGCGGCCGACACCATGCCGTTTGACATCTACCTGCAGGAATATTTGTCGCCCAAACGCCTGGTGGCGAAGCCGGTTGTGGTCTCGCCCTGAAGCCTATTGAAGCGTCGCCGGTGAACTGCCCGACAATTCAGGCTGTTTGGTTTTTTTAGAAAGTTCAGCGGCATGGCAATTCAATGGTTCCCCGGGCATATGCATCTGACCCGCAAAGCGATTGCCGAGCGCATCAAGGAAATTGATGTGGTCATCGAGTTGCTGGATGCGCGCCTGCCGGGCTCCAGCGCCAACCCCATGCTGGCCGAAATCACCAAGGGCAAACCGGCGCTCAAGGTGCTCAACAAGCAGGATTTGGCCGATCCGGCGCGCACCACGGCCTGGCTGGAGCACTTCAACGCCCAACCCGGTGTGCGCGCTTTGCCGCTGGATGCCAGTATGTCCACCCCCTCCAAAGCGTTGGTAGCTGCCTGCCACGGCTTGGCGCCCAACCGGGGCGGCATGACCAAGCCGATGCGGGTGCTGATTTGCGGCATTCCCAACGTTGGCAAGTCGACCCTGATCAACACGCTCAAGGGCAAACGCGCCGCCAAAACCGGCGATGAAGCCGGCGTCACCAAGCTGGAACAGCGCATCACCATCGCCGACGATTTCTACCTCTATGACACGCCGGGCATTCTGTGGCCCCGCATCATCGTGGCCAAGAGCGGCTACAACCTGGCGGCCAGTGGCGCGGTGGGGCGCAATGCCTTTGAGGACGAGGAAGTGGCTCTGGAATTGCTGGACTATCTGCGCCAGCACTACGGGCCGGCGCTGGAGGCGCGCTACAAAATCAAGGACGCCGCCACGCTGAGCGACGAGCAGTTGCTTGACGCGGTGGGGCGCAAGCGTGGTGCCTTGCTGGGCGGTGGCAAGGTCAACCTCAACCATGCGGCCGAAATCGTGATTCACGACTTCCGCTCGGGCGCACTGGGCCGGGTGACGCTGGAAACCCCGGACGAGTTTGCCCAATGGCTGGAAGTGGGCGAAAAGCTGGATGCCGAGCGCCAGGTCAAGAAGGATGCGATCGAGCTGGCGCGCAATATCCGCCTGAAGAAAGTGCCGCGTCCGCCGAAGCACGGCAGTCGCGGTGCAGCGGACGATGAAGACGATGAAACGAGTGACTAATTGGTGGCCAGCGCGGCGGGAGGTCCGGTAGCCTTATGTGTACCAACTACGTACCTTCTACGCGCCAGGAAATCGCCGCACACCGACTCGGCGTAGTCGACTTGCCCCACGAAGAGTGGCCCGACGAAATCTACCCCGGCTATTCGGCACCGATTTTGTTGCGCGGTGCGGGTGACAGTGTCATCTGCCGACTGGCCCGTTTTGGCCTGGTGCCGCGCTGGTGCAAAGACGCCAAGCAGGCACTGGACATCGGCCGCAAGACCTACAACGCCCGCAGCGAAACCGCCTTTGAGAAACCCAGCTATCGCGGCCCCTGGCATGCGCGCCAATGGGCCTTGGCACCGATGCGCAGCTTTTTCGAACCCTGTTGGGAGGAGGCCGCCCACAACGGTGGTCGGGCGGTGCGCTGGCAAATTGCACGGGCCGATCAGGCACCTTTCGCGGTGGCAGGTTTGTGGGAGCGCTGGGTGAACCCGCAGGATGGCGAAGTGGTGGACAGCTTTACCCTGCTCACGGTGAACGCCGATGGCCACGCCCTGATGGGGCGCATGCACCAGCCGGGAGAAGAGAAACGCATGCCCGTGCTGATCGCCGAGCAGGATTGCCGCAACTGGCTGGACGCCACGCCGCAATCCGCTGCGGGCTGGATGCAAGCCTGGCCAGCCGAGCAGTTGGTGGGGCAAGCGGCACCGCGCCCCACAAGCACCAAGAACGCCAAAGCCGTCAAATCCGCCAACGCCGAATCTGGCAAGGCCCAGCGCACTGACCCGGAAGCAGGGCAAAACTTGTCCTTGTTCTGAGCATCGCAGCACTGGAAACTTGCCGTTAGGCGTGTGCCAGACTGGGCGGTGTCAGGGTTGCGCTTGCTTGAAGAAGGCAATGCGGTCTGCATCGGTGGGATGCGAGGCAAATGCGATCCCCAGCAGCGTGTCTTCGGGTTTTTCAATCGCTTTGGGTTTGCCTTGGCTGCGCTGCTCCGCCAGTTTGTCAAACAGCTTGACCATGGAAGAGGGCGCAATGTGAGCCGCCTTGAGCACACGTAGCGAATAGACATCGGCCTGGTGTTCGGCGGCACGCGAATATTGGGCTTGACCGAGCAGTGCAGGAGCAGCCGCCAGCACGGTGCTGAAGTCGCCCAGCAGCATCGAACTGATGCTGCCCAATACGGCCACCTGAACCAGCATGCGAATGCCGTCGCGGTGTTCCAGATGACCGAGTTCATGTGCCAGCACGGCGGTCAATACTTGGGTGTCGCCATCCACCAGCTTGACCAGTTCGTCCGTCATGACGATGGTGCCACCGGGCAGGGCAAAGGCGTTGGGACCGATCCGGCTTTTGCGAAACACCAGGGTCCAACGCGGGGTCTTGGCGGGAGCCAGCGCATCAACCGCCTGTTGCCAAGCCGACTCGATTCGGCGCTGTTCGGTTGCACTCAGTTGCGAAGGCAGCATGAGGCTGTCATCAATCGCCGCCAATGTCGATTCGCCCAAGCTGACATCAATCGCCTGCGGTGTGGCGGCGACTGCGACATCCGCCAGTATCGGCAACCCCCAACCATAGACGGCACCTAGCAGCGCCACCAGCAGCAGGATGCTGGCCAGCACTGCGCGCCAGCTTTGCTGCATTTTGACGACCAGCGAGTCGTGCCGCCCGTGGGCCGCCTGCCACGCGTCCCATGCCGCCCAGTCGTCTGTTTGAACCAGTCCGCCGCCCGGCAGATGGGCAATGCGCCGGCCGTGGCGCGTCCGCTCTGGCCATTGCACGTCACGGATTTTTACGTTACGCGCGATGTTCTCGCCGACGATGTGCAGTTGGTCACCAGAGAACTGCAATTGCGCGGTATGCGCTTTGGCCGATTGCCCGTCAAAGTAGCTGGCCGTGAGCGTGGCAGCGCGCAGCGTGTCGGATGCTGAATCCACGGTGGTCACAGGCCGATGTCAAAGCCAAAGAAGTCGCCTGCTGCATCACCGGCTGCGTCTCCTGCATTGCTGGTGCTATCTGCCACCAGTTTCTCTACTGCCATGGAGAGGGCGAGGGATACGGCTTCAAGGCGCAGGCGCCTTGTGGCAACGGCAGCAAAGGGCCAGTACAAGCCCAGCGTGAGGGCGGTTAGCAACCAGTTTTTGATATTCAGCCAGAACAGCGAACGAAAACGCAGGCGGCTTTGAAACTGCACATGTTCGGAGGAGGTATGGTTCCAGACCAGGTCCTGGGAGCGGGCTACCGAAAAGGCATTCAAGCCAATCAACAGGATGAAGCCAAGCGGTACGAGCCAGAAAAATGCCATGGCCATGGCCTGCGGGTCCACATGTTTGGACGCCGACATGACAGCCACGCCACCCAGAAGCCCAAACGCTATACCGAACGCGATCAGCAAACCCAGGTACACCCCAATCACCTTGAATGTGAGTGTGTAAAAGCTCCAGACACTGGCACCAAAACGCGTCTGCTCGCCACCGAGCGTGTAGTTCGTGTGCTGGTAGTTTTTTAGTTTCCACAGCAGCCAGGGTGCGAGCAGCACCGAGCCTAGTCCCAGTAATCCGATGACAATGCCCAACGTGGTCTGCTTGCCTGTATTGACACCCGCAAATGCCGACACGCCGACGATCAATGCGCCGGGTACAAACAGCGGCAAGGCGGCCTTATAGGCACCTGCCAGGTCCCCCGCAAACCGAAATCGCAGTCCCCGCCAACTGGTGTTGGCCAGGCGAAACTGCAGCGATGATTTCAGCAGCGCAGGCCACAAGGCAGCAATTAGCAGCAGGGCAATAAAACCAGCGCCTGGAGAAAACTTTCCCGCCGCCGAGTAGCAGCCAAACAGCACGGCCACCAGCACGTAACCCTTGAACATTTTCTTGGGGTCGCCATGAAAACCCAAGGGCTCGCCGCCTACCAGGGTGTTGCCGTAAAAGTAGCGTAACTTGCGAACCTTGGCCCAGGGGAAATAGATGCCAAACGTAACCAGCATCAAGAGCAAATTGACGATCCAGATTCTGAAATACTCACTGCCCGAGCCCGTAAAAACTACCGTCAGATCTTCGCTCTGGTCGAGTTCCACCGGAACGGTATCCATCAACTCTTCCATGTGCGCCTTTCAATGGCTGCCCACGACGGTGGGCAGACCAAATCATATGCGCCTATTCCACCTTCACGCCCTTCCAAAAGGCGACCCGATCTCTGATCATTTCGGCCTCGGGTTTCGGGTCGGCGTAGTACCAGACGGCGTCGGTGTTGACCTCGCCGTTGATCATCAGGCTGTAATAGCTGGCCTGACCTTTCCAGGGGCAACTGGTCTTGTGGTTGCTGAAGCTGGTGTATTCACGCTTCAGTGAGCTGGTCGGGAAATAGTGGTTCCCTTCGACCAGCACGGTGTCGTCGCTTTCGGCAATCGTGATGCCGTTCCAGGTGGCTTTCATGGGTTTCCTTTGAAGTGATGGCGCAGATTATGGTGGTGAATGCCAGTTGTGAACGGCTGTTGACTAAAGTCAAATAACTGAGTTGCGGATGGGCGCAAGATGAGGCATCACAACACCCATAGAGGCTTATATGTTTAAAAGTATTTTGTTGGCAACCGACGGCTCTGCTGCTTCCGAACATGCCGCCAAACTCGCTGTCAGTATGGCCCGTTTGAACGGCGCGGTTCTGACTGCTTTGTATGTGTCTGACCCCTATCCCTACCTGGGCGTGGGCGAAGTCAATCCGATGGGCTACCAGGCCTATTCTTCTGCGGCGCAGCAGTTGGCGGCCCAGGCGCATGCGCAGGCGGAAGCCTTGTGCAATGCGGAATCACCCGCCGTCAACCTGACGGTTCGGTTGGTGGAAGACGTGGCCGCGGCCAGCGGCATCGTGGAAAGTGCCAAGGAATTGGGCTGCGACCTGATCGTGATGGGATCGCATGGACGTACCGGCATTGCCCGCTTGATGCTGGGCAGCGTAGCCAACAAGGTGGTCGCCGAATCCAGCATCCCGGTTTTGATTACTCGCTAGTTCAATCCCAGGAACTGCGCGAGCGCCGCAGTTTCCATCGCGCCGGCATTGGTCACCACCTGACCGGTGCTGGCGTTTTTGGCCACGATGAAGGGCACCGACTCCACACCCATGCTGTTGAACAGATCGGTGTTTTTCTTGATGGCGGCAGCGATATCGTCCGGAATACTGGAAGAAGCCGAGGTACCCCCGGTACCCGCCAGAATGGACGCTTCATGTGTGGTCATGGCGGCCACCGGGTCGGCCGCAGTCAGCAGCGCAGCACCCTGAGGAGCGCTCTTGGCACCAATGAAGGCCACGGGCATCCAGACGAACTTCACTTTTTTGTGCAGCGGCAGGGCCTGTTCCCACAAATGACCGCAGTGCGGGCATTGCGGGTCAAACAGCACATACACCGTGTTGGCACTCATCAACGCACCCACGTTAAAGCCCCGTCCCTCCTTGGCCAGCAAGTCGTATGACTCTGCTGGCTTTACGCTGCCGGCCACGGGTTTGGTTGCTGCGTCCTGCGGTGAACAGGCGCTCAATCCCCAAGCGCCGGCCAGCGCAATAGACAAAGTGCCAAGTGCTTGGCGACGGTTCGGAGTGAATGCGGTGAAGGTCATGCCGAAAAGTATAAAGCCTAGTGGTTCAGGATGATGTTGACGATGACGCCGGTGGCAATGGCAATCAGCACGTAGTCGGCACCCACCTGCACCCAACGGTGACCTAAAGGAGGGCGGCTCAGACGGTGTTCGCGGTAGTCGACTTCGTAGGCCCGGCTGCGGTATTCATGGGAAATATAGCCACCCCGGTGAAACTCCGGGCCGCGTGCGTTGTACTCGGGGCGGCGGTCATTCCAGCGGCCATCACGTTGGTCAAACTGACCGTCGAAGCGGCGGTTGTCACGCCCGCGATCATGGCCCTGGCCCCGGTTTTGGCCCTGACCACGCCCATTGCCTTGTTGGTATTCATCCTGGCGCCCGCGTTCGTCAGCAAATGACAGGCTGCTGGAAAGCAACGCGGCAACAGCGAGAGCACAAACAGAGGCAGATATTTTTTTCATGGTGTTCTTTTGAGTGGAGACCCACCCATCATCTGCTTCGCAAGTGTCAGCTATGTAAAGTGCCAGGTTTCAATTGCAAGGAAACGTAGTCGCGCCCCAGCGCCTCAGACGGTGGTTGATGTTCGCGTCCAAACCAACAACAGGTTGTTGGCAGGCATGGCAAAGCGCTGCGCAAGCCTTAGCCCCACCTTGCCAGCCTCTAATTCCACGTCTTCACGTCGGCGAATCCCCCAGGAGGGGTTCTGTAAGCGCAAATCCCTGTCAAAGCCCAGGTTTCCGGGAGATGTGGCGACTTCGTCTTCCAGATAGGGGCCGTAAGTGATCAACATGCCGCTGCTGGCCAGATGGCGCACAGCACCGTGCATCAAAGCTTCACAAGTGGCCCACGGCGCGATATGCAGCATGTTGGCGCAGTAGATGGCGTCAAATGGTGGCGTGTTAGCGGGCAACCAGACCGGGCTCAGCACGTCCAGCAAGAGCGGGGCGTGCACATTGGCAAGGCGCCCCTGTGCGATACGCGCATCAATGCTGTTGAGGGCGGGTGCGTCGGCATCGGTGGGCTGCCACGTCCAATGCGTCAAATGTTGTGCAAACCAGGCCACATGCTGACCGGTGCCCGAGGCAATCTCCAGGGCATGACCCTGTGCAGGCAGCACCTGTTGCAGCACTTCGAGAATGGGTTGTTTGTTGCGGTCTGCGGCGGGGCTAAAAGCGGGTTCGTTCATCAAGGATTAGGAATATGGGGAAATCAGGAAATCGGGCCTAAGGCCCGTTGGCACTTAAAGGTCTTGTGCGTAACGCAGCAGCATTTGCTCCTGCGTCTCCGCCGGAATATCGCCGCCAATCTGGTCCTTCATCATCTCGCCCATGGACGGCATGATGGAACGCGGCACATGGCGGCCCGAGTCCCACAGCGCTGAGCGCATCAGCGCCTTGGCGCAATGCAGGTAGGCCGACTGCACCGCCACCCGAATCACCAGTTTGGGCGCGCGCTTGGCGTCCATGCACCGTTCGATGTCCTGTGCATCGGTTGAAGGAATGGCCCTGCCATTCACACGCAGGGTTTCGTCCACGCCCGGCAGCAGAAACAGCAGTCCAACCTGTCCGGTCTGGAGGATGTTTTCCAGCGTGTCGAGGCGGTTGTTCCCTGGCGCATCGGGTATCAAAAGCGTGCCAGCGTCCGGCACTTTGACGAAGCCGGGTTCGCCACCGCGCGGTGATGCGTCCAGCGCCAGATTGCCGGCCGAACTGGCCACCACGACCAGAGGCGATAAAGCGATAAAGCGGGTGCAATGCACGTCGAGCCGGGGCAGTTCCTTCTTCACCGAGCGTTCACGCGCGGATGCATAAAGGGCACGCAAGGCTTCCTGGGAGTTGATTTGCATAGGCTTTACTGGTGGCTAGAGCGTTTGCGGAAAAGGGCAGGGGCTGACCGGTTTACTCGGTTGGCGAGACAGCAGCGTCACGCGTCTGCCGATGGCCGTGCTTGGACAGGATTTCAATATAGAACTGCTCGCCATCGCTTTTGACCAGGGCATCGATCAACGGAATCAGTTCAGCCAGGTGGGCGACACTGGCGGTCTCGGACGAAGCGCCGAATTTGCAGTCAAAATCCCAGAAATCCACACCTTCGGGCAGGTCGCGACGGCGCTCGCGTTTGATGTATTTGCGGATTTCGTGCTTGGTGGCTTCGAGCATGCGCTCGGGGTTTTTGCCTTCGGCTTTGAGCGGAAACGTTTTTTTCATGGGGGATATCCTTAACAGGCGATGATACGTCCCCATGCAAACCCATTCGAATCCTCCCCGCGCGACCCCAGATAAAGATGCCATTGCGTTGCTGCCGCCGTTCGAGCGCCTGGGGTTGGACCGGATCACGCTGGTCACCGATGGCGCGGGTGCGCGGGAAGCCCTGGCCCGGCTGAAGGACACGCCGGCCTGGGGCTTTGATACCGAATCGAAGCCAACCTTCAAAGTCGGGGAACTCTCCGACGGCCCGCACGTCCTGCAACTGGCCAGCACCGAGCGCGCCTGGGTGTTTCAGCTAAGGGACCCGCATTGCAGCGAAATCAGCGCCGAACTGCTGGCGCTGGGCGGTGTGGCCAAGGCCGGTTTTGGTTTGGGAGATGACCGCAAACGCATTGTCCAGAAGCTTGGCGTGCAACCGCAGGGCATTCTGGAGCTCAACACCGTCTTCAAGGATCGCGGCTACCGAAAGGACATGGGTGTGAAAGGCGCCGTGGCGGTGCTGTTTAACCAGCGCTTCATCAAATCCAAGAAGGCCGCTACCAGCAACTGGGCCAACGCCCGTTTGACCGAGGCGCAACTGGTGTACGCCGCGAATGACGCCTATGCCGCCATTCGCGTGTTTCATGCGCTGGGCTTGACTGGCGCAGACTAAAACTGCGCGTCGGCTCTAGCCGGGTTCGCCCAAAGCTGCGTGCACTTGCTGCGCATCGGGTTCGGCAAACGGGGTGTTGTGCTGGTCCGTAAAAGGCCCGCCACCGGGTAGCACGCTACCGTCCGCGTCATAGCCCACCGCCTTGAATTTCCAGATGGCACCAATGCGTTTGAGGTTGCCCACATGCGTGCCGTCGCCCAGGTGCACGCTGTGCACATTGCTGTTGACCAGACGCAGCGTGAGCGGTGCCACGGTCTTAGTGGGTGATGAACTCGTAGGCGACTTCCTCGCTCTCCACCATGTCGAGGATGTCGTTGAGCGCATCTTCGTCTTCGGTGCTGGACCAGGTCTCTTCCGGGTCGGCGGCGAATAGCGGCTCGATGGCCAGATCGAGAAACTGGCCTGTAGGCAGTTTCAGAACGGGCGTGCCTTCAGAGGTTTCAACCAGTTCCCAATCGTCCGGTACCGACATTTCCAACTTGATGGTGACGTGGAGTTTTTTCATGGTTATTTCCTGTGAAGTAAGGCGGCGAGGGTAACCCACTCGGGTTACGGCATTAAAACGAAGAGCCGGGTTGGCTTAGAAAGGCCAATTCTTCAGCGCTGGAAGTTCGGCCAAGCTGGGAATTGCGATGCGGAAAGCGGCCAAAGCGCAGCACAATTTCCTGGTGCCGAAGCGCGAAATTCAGGTTGTCCTCCAGTCCCGGTTGGGCAAAAAGTCTGACCGACTCGGCCTGTACCACCGCGGACTCGCTGTGCATGTAGGGCATATACGCAAAAGCCAGTTGCACCGGCGGCAGCGCCCGGTCTTGACCACTGGCAACCAGTTCCTGTGCCAGCACCAGAGCCAGCGGGTCTTGCGCAAAGGCGCGTGGCGTGTCGCGGAAGAGGTTGCGTGAGAACTGGTCCAGCACCACGATCTCGGCCAGTCGCCCCTGCGCCGTGCTGCGCCAACCGAACAATTCACAGCGCGCTGCGGCTTCCAAAGTGGCACCGAAGCGTTGGCGTATGGCGGCGTCGAGCGCGGGGTCTTTGACAAAGTGCTGCTTTTCGCTGAGTTCTTCAAACCAGAAATGCAGGATGGCTTGGGACGTGGCGATCATGGTGCGCTTTCCGGAGGATAAAGTTGCAGTCTAGCCGCGCAGGCTTGTGTTGGCAGGCCGAGGTGGACTTGGCCCGCAGGCAGGTAAAAGGGGCGCGGCGCTATTCGCCATTCACCAATTTCGACTGGAGTATCGCCATGAACTTCAAATCCGATGGGCGCGCATGCGTCTTCAGCTTGATTGCCCTTCTGGGCACCCCACTTTTGTGCGCAGCCGCGCCAACGCACAACGAAACGGTGGCTGGGCGTGAGGCGGTGATTTACGTCCCCGGCCATCTCCCGGCCAGCGGCTCGCGTGCGCTCGTGGTGGTGCTGCATGGCGGGCTGGGCAATGCCCAGCGCATCGCCACACAGCAGTCGGAAGGAGGGCTCAATTTGAACGCGGAGGCAGAAGAATACGGGTTTGTCGTCGCCTACCTGAACGGCACGCCTGTGGCTCGCATGCTGGGTGCGCAACGCCTGGGCTGGAATGCAGGCGCCTGTTGCGGTCAACCCGCCGAAAAGCGGGTGGACGATGTGGCCTATATCCAGGCTGCCGTGAATCAGCTTGCCGGGCAATACGGCGTGGAGCGCAACCGCATCTTTGCCATCGGTCACTCTAACGGCGCCATGATGACGCAACGTCTGATGTGTGAAACAGACCATTTCGCCGCAGCGGTTTCCGTCTCCGGCACGCTGGAGAATGGCGCCACACAGTGCCCGGCAGCGCAGGGCAAACGCCTGTTGGCGCTGCATGGCGCAGACGACCAAAACGTGCCGATAGCCGGAGGCAAAGGCAGCAAGGGCCTGTCCCATGTGGCATTTGCCTCGCAGGCCGCTACGGCCAAGGTCTGGCAGGCATCGGGTGCGGTGTACGACTTGCAGATAGTCCCTGGCGCCGACCATGCCGTGGACCACATCGATGCACAGATTCGTCGGACTGAAGGGCAATCGCTGGGCCTGAAGGTGGCGCGCTATCTGGGGCTGGCACCGCGCTAAGACAGGGCTTCCTTGGCGTGCATCTTGGCGGCGATGTACTCGCCATGGGTGACGTGAAGCAAGCCGGCAATCTTGCTAATCAGGTGCTGTTCGTTCTCGTCCAACACGCCGTCCGCAAAGGCCACCTGCCACATCAGCTCCACCACCTGGATTTTTTGCGCTTGGCTGAACTGGTCGTTCATGGCGCTGGTGAAGCGAAAGTAATCGTTGGCACCCTGCGCGGTTTGCTCGGCTTGCGCCATCAGACGCACCAACTCGGCGTCGCTCAAGGCGAAGGCCTTGCGCAAGGCGCGTTCTGTGGCTTCGCGCTCTTTCGTGGCGAAGTTAGAGTCGCAGCGCATCACCTCCACCAGCAGTACGGCGGTGGCCAGTTGCAGGCCGCGCGCCTCGTCCATGGATTGCAGGCTTTCATCGGGAAGAAAGAAGCTGGACAGAAAGGCTTTGATGGGGCTGAGCATGGGCGGGCGTATTCGGTATTTGGTATGAGGTATGCGGTATTCGGAGTGAACTTGGCTGCGGAATAACAAGGTTCAGATGAGGGCTAGCGCAACATTTTCCAGACCATGGAAACGCCCAGTTCCCACAAATCCACATCCTTCACTTCACGGTTGAGATTGAACAGCGAGCCGGATTGTGCCTGCGCTTCGCGCTGCGCTTTCAAGCGGTCGCGCTCCAGCATCACCAGAGCATCGGCCAGCTCAGGCACCTGGATCGTTTGCGCTTGCGTGGCGGCCCGTGCGTAACCTGCCAGCGCCTGCTCCACCGCCCTTGGATCGAGCAACGAAAAGGCGCAGCGGCAATGCGGGCAGGACTGGTCTTTGCGCAGGTCCACCGGTGCACCGCAGCTGTCGCAATGGATCACACCGACGCGCATCGCCAGGTCTTCAATTTCCGGTTGGGTCAGCTGGCGCACGAAGCCCTTTTCGATCATGAAGGCTGAAAACGTGCTGAAGCGCCCATCCCGATTCGGGCAGCGGAAGGTGATGTAGCGGCCGCTGCGCACCACGTCAAAACCCTGCGTTAGTGTGCGGGTGCAGTGCGGGCAGGCCAGTTTGGATACCAGAGGTTGGCGTGGCGCGTCACGCTTGTCGTGCAAAAGCCGAAACAGTTCCACCAGCGCAGCGGGCGTGAGCTTGAGGTTTTCGTGCGGGTCAAACCAGATGCCCTGGCAGGAAAAACACAAATCCAACTCCACTTTGCCCCCGTCGACGCTGTCAAATGCACTGCGGTCCATGGCGGCGCGGCAGGACGGGCAGGTGGTGGTTGGGCTGGTGGCCATCGTCAAATCATAGCGGCCGATAGGCAGGTCGACTACTGGAGCGACATGGGTGTGCGGTGCCCAGGAGGCAGAATCGCTTCACCCGATAATTCCGCAGCTTTTACGTTTCCTACCC
>CAIQEX010000769.1 GCA_903870955.1 uncultured beta proteobacterium | reverse complement strand
TACTGGCTCTGCCCGTTTTTTGGGCAGGAGCAAATAAAGGTGATCACCATGGAAATGTTGGGAAAAGTTAAACGGCTGTATGCGCGTGACAAGAAGTCACTGCGAGAAATAGCCAAGGCCACGGGGCTGTCGCGCAACACGATACGCAAGTGGGTTCGGGATGAATCGGAGGTCAAGAAGCCAACCTACGAGCGCAAAGAAGTACCTTCAAAGCTCACCGCCTTTCATGAAGTGCTGGTGCAGGCGCTCAAGGCAGACTCTCATCGCACAAAGGAAAACCGCCGCACAGCCAAGGCCCTGTTTGGGCAAATCAAGACGGAGGGCTACTGCGGCGGCTACAGCCGCGTCACTGATTTCATTCGTGCGTGGAAGGAGACGGAGGGCAAGGCACCCAAGGCATTCGTGCCGCTGTCGTTTGATCCTGGTGAGGCATTCCAGTTTGACTGGAGCGAAGAAGGCATGGTGGTGGGCGGCATCTTCTACAAGATGCAAGTATCCCATTTGAAGCTGTGCTTCAGCCGGGCATTCTGGTTGGTGGCCTACCCCAGCCAGGGGCACGAGATGCTGTTTGACGCGCACACCCGATCCTTTGCGGCATTGTGCGGAATCCCTCGACGGGGTATTTACGACAACATGAAAACGGCGGTGGACAAGGTCAAGAAGGGCAAAGGCCGGGTGGTCAATGCCAGGTTCATGGCGATGTGCGCGCACTACCTGTTTGATCCGGACTTCTGCAACGTGGCGTCGGGCTGGGAGAAAGGCGTTGTGGAGAAAAACGTGCAGGACAGTCGCAGGCGAATCTGGCTTGATGCCCAGAAGATCAAGTGGGCCTCATTTGCAGAACTGAACGCCTGGCTGGGTGATCGTTGTCGCGCCTTGTGGACAGAGTTGCGTCATCCGAAGTTCCAGGAGTTCAGCATTCAGGAAGTGCTGGAGCAGGAGCGCTTGGAGATGATGCCCATGCCGACTGCGTTCGATGGCTACGTCGAGAAATCTGCGCGCGTGAGCAGCACTTGTCTGGTGGCGGTGGCACGCAACCGTTACTCGGTGCCTTGTGAATTGGCGGGTCAGCGGGTCAGCACCCGGCTCTATCCCAACCGGGTGGATATTGCCACTGCACAGGAGGTTGTTGCCAGCCACGCCCGGCAGGCTGACAAGGGGCACGTACGTTATGACTGGCAGCACTACATCGCGCTGGTGCAGCGCAAGCCAGGAGCCTTGCGAAATGGGGCACCCTTTACGGATCTGCCGGCTCCACTGCAGAAACTGCGCCAGGGCTTGATGCGTCACAGCGGCGGCGACAAGGTGATGGCGCAGGTACTGGCAGCTGTACCCACCGCGGGCTTGGAGGCTGTTCTGGTGGCCGTGGAATTGGTGGTGGAGACTGGCGCACTGAGCGCCCAGCATGTTCTCAATGTGGTGGCCAGACTGAGTTCCTGCGCAGTGCCGGACGCTGTGCAAACGACACTGAAACTCAAGCAGGCACCGCTGGCAAACACCAGCCGCTATGACAGCCTGCGCAGCGAAGTGGAGGTCAGTGATGCGTCTTGATGTCACCACCGAACTTAAGGAATTGCGGTTGTTGGGCATGGCCAGCGCCTGGGACGATCTAGTGGCCCAAGGTGAAGATGGTGTCGGGTCATCCAAATGGTTGATCGAACACTTGCTACAAGCCGAGCACACCGACCGGGGCCTGCGTGCCATCAGCCACCAATTGAAGGTTGCTAGGTTCCCGATCCATCGTGACTTGGCCGGGTTTGACTTCACCTGTGACTCGGCCAAGGATATTGACGAAGACCAGATCCGCAAGCTTGCAACGCTGAAGTTTGTGGACACGGCGCAGAACGTGGTGTTCATTGGCGGTCCGGGAACTGGAAAGTCCCACTTAGCCACCGCCCTTGGTATTGCTGGGATTACGCAGCGGTGCCTAAGGGTGCGGTTCTATTGCACGGTTGATCTGGTCAATGCACTGGAGGCGGAGAAGGCCCAGGGCAAAGCGGGACGCATTGCACAGTCACTGCTGCGCATGGACCTGGTCATTCTGGACGAGCTGGGGTATTTGCCGTTTAGTCAGGCCGGTGGCGCACTGCTGTTTCATCTGCTGTCCAAACTCTACGAGCACACCAGCGTGGCGATCACCACCAACCTGAGCTTCTCGGAGTGGACGGCGGTGTTTGGGGACGCCAAGATGACCACCGCACTACTGGACCGACTGACCCACCACTGCCACATAGTGGAAACGGGAAATGAATCGCACCGGTACAACCAAAGCAGCCAGGTTGCCAATACGCGGATAAAGGCGCGTGAGCAGTCGCGCAAGAAGATCAAAGCCGAAGCGCAAGACGAGCCGTTCTGATGATGCCGCGCACGGGGAATTCCGCTACGGGCTACGCCCTTCGCTCCATTCCCCGTGCCAGAAATGCACAACAAAGACTGAAGAGGAGAATCTCACAAACAGGTAATTCGCTACACTTATCCACAGTTGCCAAATCAAAAGGCAGCTATCCGTCCTGGGTCAAAATTGAATCGGCAGGGTGGGTCAGAATTCAATCGGCGCGAACATATATGACTGCTTCCGAGGAGTTCCGTTGAGACTAGTAATGACTGCAGTAGAGTGAGAAATATTTCTGGCTGCATCTTCCGAACGACAGCAAACGCGGCCCTGGAGCCACAGAGTGGTCAGCTTCACATTGGCGCCCTGAATGGCCGCTGTTGAGAAATAGACATGTTTCGGCGAACGTCAGCTTTCTTCGGAGCGAACCCAATTTCTCAAAATCTTTGGCTTGGAGTTGGAATTCCGCTTTCAGCCCAAAGCTGAATTTCCTCGCGGCAATCTCATGCCTCCGGCCTTGATTGCAATGGTTCCTGTTTGCGCGCCTCAATCAACGTATCGCGCAACTTCGTTAGAAGCTGCACTTGCCATTGTCAATGCCCACTGCGCCGGGCGCTACACCGACTCAGTAGCGTTCGGGTACGTACATCTCGTCCGGCACAGGCTGCCGAATGTAGTCCGCATTGCGGACGCGGGCGGGAAGTACCACGGGCTCGTGCTCCACTTCGCTGTAGGGAATCTGGTCCAGCAAGTGTTGGATGCAGTTCAGGCGCGCGGTCTTCTTGTCCACCGCCTGCACGATCCACCAAGGGGCTTCCGGAATATGGGTGCGCTCCAGCATGGTCTCTTTGGCCTTGGTGTACTCCTCCCAGCGCACGCGGGATTCCAGGTCCATGGGGCTGAGCTTCCATTGCTTGAGTGGGTCGTGGATGCGGCCCAAAAAGCGCGAGTGCTGCTCTTCATCGGTAATCGAAAACCAGTACTTGATGAGCTGTATGCCACTGCGCGCCAGCATCTTCTCAAACTCCGGCACGGTGCGGAAAAACTCTTCGTATTCATCATCGGAACAAAAGCCCATGACACGTTCGACGCCGGCGCGGTTGTACCAGCTGCGGTCAAACAGCACCATCTCACCCGCAGCAGGCAGGTGCGACACATAGCGCTGGAAATACCACTGGGTGCGCTCGCGGTCATTGGGTGCGGGCAGGGCGGCCACACGGGCCACGCGCGGGTTCAGGCGTTGGGTGATGCGCTTGATCACGCCCCCTTTGCCAGCGGCATCGCGCCCTTCAAACAGAATCACCACCTTGTGGCGGCTGTGGACCACCCAGTCCTGCAACTTGACCAGTTCGCCTTGCAGACGGAAAAGTTCCTGGAAGTAAGTGCGGCGTGCCACGCGCTCGGCCTCATTGCGCGGTTTGCCGGTGGCTTCCAGCTCTTCCATATTGCGTTCTTCGAGTTCCATCTCCAGCTCTTCGTCATAGCTGTCAAGCAGGTCTTCGCGCAAGCGACGCATCATTTCTTCTTGTTGGGTGTTATCGATGCCCATGGAGTGTTCCGCCTTCTGGTTAAAAATTTACCAACACATCATGCGTCAAAAAAATTTCAGTTTTATGACGAATGTGCTTTCATGTGTCTGTCATGTGGGTTGGCTAGCATGCCTCTGCAACCATGGTAACCAATTTGACAAGCATTACCTCCCCCGCCAATGACTCAAAAACCAGGGGCCGGCATTGCTCTATCGCTGTTTGCGCTCGGGGCACGCGTGAATGGAACGTTGGCAGCACGCAACCATTAACAGGAATACTGCTTTGACAAAAAACCGGGAGAGCCGCATGAAGTGGATCGACACCATCAGCATCCGTACACGCCTGGGGGCGCTGCTGGTGTTTTCGGTGCTCTCGTTGTGGCTTTTGGGTGGGTTTTCGTCCTGGACGATTCTGCGCATTTCCGGCCAAGCCACCGGCTTCATTGACCATGAATTTGAGGCCGCACGTGTCGTCGGTGGCGTCCAAACTGCGATCAGTGATGCGCGGCGTTATGAGAAAGATGTTTTGTTGACGATGGGGGACGACCAGGCGACAGAGCACTTTACTGCCCTGTGGGCGACTGAGATCCAGCGTATTCGTGCCGCACTGGTCACGCTGCGATCGCTGAGTCAGGCCGACGAAGTGTCTGGCATTGCCGCCATGTCAAAAGGCATCGATGGTTACGAGAGTGGCTTCAAACATGTGCTGGAACAAATTGCCCATGGGGAGTTGCATGACCCCTGGGCGGCCAATGCGGCGATGACACCGTTGTTCGACAGCCTGAAGCTGACCGAGCAGTCGTTGACCACGCTGACCCAAGCCATCACGGCGCGTGCCAATGTGCAGCGCCGTGAGTTGGAACTGGCCGGTGCATCAGCACCCTGGCTGGTCATCGGTGTTACGGCGGCGGTGTCGGTGGCAGCCCTGCTGCTGGTCATGGCGACAGTGCATTCCATCCTGGTTCCGATGCGCGAGTTGCAGCAAGTGGCCAGTGCCTGGGGCAGTGGCGATTTGCGCTCCGGGCTTCAACAGCGCGGTACCGATGAACTGTCCCAGGTGATGCGGGACATGGGGCTGATGCAGGAGCAGTTGTGCAGCCTCGTCGCGCGCGTGCAGTCCGGCGTTGAGGTGGTGAACAACAACACTTCAGAAATTGCCAATGCCAACAGCGACCTGTCAGCGCGCACCGAGAAGGCTGCCATTTCGCTGCAGAAGACATCTGCCTCGGTCGACCAATTGTCGATTGCCGTCCAGCGGACCACGGAGTCCGCGGGTGAAGCGGTCAGCTCATCCCAGGGAGCGGTGCAAGCGGCCAACGATGGCGTGCGCGTGGTGGCGGAGGTCGTCAGGTCGATGCAGGCGATCAACCAGTCGTCGCAAAAGATCACCGAGATCATTGGTGTCATCGAGGGCATCGCGTTCCAGACCAACATCCTCGCGCTGAATGCGGCAGTGGAAGCGGCACGTGCGGGCGAACAGGGCCGCGGCTTTGCGGTCGTGGCTGCCGAGGTGCGTAGCCTCGCCGGACGCTCCTCGACCGCCGCGCGGGAGATCAAATCCATTATTGGCTCTTCGGTAGCCCAGATCGAATTGGGTGCCCGACAGGTGGAAGGTGCCGGGCACAAAATGCAGGAAATCGTCTCCAGCGTGGAAGGCGTCTCGCGCATCATCGAAGAAATTCGTGTGGCGGCCCATGAGCAGTTCGAAAGCATTCATCTGATCAGTCGCGCCATGGACGGTATCGACCAGGCGACCCAGCAAAACGCCGCCATGGTGGAGGAATCAGCCGCTGGGACGCGCAGTTTGGCAGATGAGGCCAATCATCTGCGCGCGGCACTGGGAGTCTTCAAGTTGCTCGACGGGCCGACCGTGGCGTCCGATCCCTATTTGCGATTGGCCGCAGTCTGAGACCTGGTGGCAACCTGTCCGCGAGCATGCCTTAGGTCGGCAGAAATTGAACCCGATCCATCAGCGCCTGCAGTTCGTCCAGTGCGTGCCGGGCGTCGTCGGCAAACCAGTCCGGCCGTTTGCCTGCCTCGTCCCAGCTTCGCAATTGCTGCGCGTCCAGGGCGTAGCGATTGGCCTGAAACGCCACACATTCTTCCAGGCTCATGGGGCCACCCTGTAACGCGAGGCTGCGTACCGAGTCGGGTGATAGTCGCTCGCGGTATTCCGGATAGGTCGCCACTAAATAGCGTTTGGCTGCCACATGCAGGCGCACCGGCTCCGCCACGTCTGGTCCCCATATCGAACCCAATAGGACGGCCGCGGTGTGCTCGTGCCGGTCATCAATACCATCTACGGTGGGGGAGCCTTCAAGGTCCGTCAGCAGGTGACCTACATCGTGCAGCCAACTGGCCAATTGCAAAGCCGGCGAGGCCCCGGCACCGCGGGCGAGCTGACCGCATTGCCAAGCGTGTTCGATCTGCGAAATGCCCTCGCCCGCATAGGCTATATCGCCCTTGCGAGCGAACAACTCCAGAATGGCTTGTGGCGTATTCATCACATGATGATGAGCCTGGACCATGACGCATTCATGACAGCCTAACGGGCAACACCGTCCGATCAGGCATCACGCCGTTGTCATCAAATTTTCATATTCGGCGGCGAAGATGCTCAGGATGAGTCCGTCGCCCGTTCCTGCCATTCGCGTTGTCAGTGCCAGCAAGTCGTTCAATCGGCGCGCCAAGGCGTTGGACAACGTCAGCGCCACCATCCAGGCGGGTGAGTGCGTGGGACTGCTCGGCGCCTCGGGTTCGGGTAAGTCCACCTTGTTGCGCAGCATTTGCGGCCTGGAGCGACTCGACGGCAAGTCCAGCAGTGTCGAACTGTTTGGCCAGAGTTTGCAGACAGGTGGCGTGCTGAGTTCCGACATCCGCGCGCTGCGGCGCCAGACCGGCATCATCTTTCAGCAGTTCAATCTGGTGGGCCGCATGTACGTGCTCAGCAATGTGCTCACCGGCCTGTTGCCGCGCATGCCTTTGTGGCGCGCACTGAGTGGACGCTTCAGCCCGGACGAGCAGCTGCAAGCCTTGCAAGCACTGGATTCGGTGGGCCTGGCCGACTACGCTTTTCAACGCGCGTCCACACTTTCGGGCGGCCAGCAGCAGCGCGCTGCGGTGGCCCGTGCCTTGCTGCAGGGTGCACGCATCTTGCTGGCCGATGAGCCGGTGTCCTCGCTGGATCCTGAAACCGCTCGCCGCGTGATGGACCTGATGCATCACCTGAACCGCACCCAGGGCATGACCTTGGTGGTCAGCCTGCACAACGTGGCCATGGCGCGGCGCTACTGCGACCGCATCATCGCACTGCGCGCCGGCGAACTGGTGTTTGACGGCTCGCCCATGGAGCTCGACGACAGCAAGCTGCGTCACTTGTATGGCGCCAGCACGGAGGAGTTGTTGATGGACCACAACCCCCTGGAAACACCACCTCAGACACCCCACATCCAGCCGGTGCCGCTGGTTGCCTGAGCACACTCTTTTTTTACCGGAGAAACAAAATGAAGCCAATCCATCTACTCACCGCCACCGTCCTGGCTGTGGCCAGCTTTGCTGCCAGCGCCCAGGAAATCAGTTTCGGCATCATCGCCACCGACACCGCAAGCGTCGAGCGTGACCGTTGGGAACCCCTGTTCCGCGACATGGAAAAGAAGACCGGCCTGACGGTCAAGGCCTTCTACGCACCCGACTACGCCGGTGTGGTCGAAGCCATGCGCTTCAACAAGGTACAGGTTGCCTGGTACGGCAACAAGGCCGCCATTGACGCGGTCGACCGCTCGGGTGGCGAAGTGTTTGCCCAAGTCAAAAAGGCCGACGGTTCTTTGGGTTACTACTCCCTGCTGATCACGCAAAAGGACAGCCCCTACAACAACCTGAACGACGTGCTGAAGAACAGCAAGTCCATCAACTATGGGATTGGCGATCCCGGCTCCACCAGCGGTTTCCTGGTGCCCAGCTACTCCGTGT
>CAIQEX010000768.1 GCA_903870955.1 uncultured beta proteobacterium | reverse complement strand
CGGCCAATGGGGACAGTTCGGCGAAATTGCGGTCAAGCGCGTGCTGACCCGTGACGGCGGCTCCAGCTACTTCATCAACAACCAACCGGTGCGCCGCCGTGACGTGCAGGACGTTTTCCTGGGCACCGGCCTCGGGCCGCGTGCCTACGCCATCATCGGTCAGGGCACGATCAGCCGCATCATTGAATCCAAACCCGAAGAATTGCGCCTGGTCCTGGAGGACGCCGCTGGCGTCTCCAAATACAAGGAGCGCCGCCGCGAAACCGAGAATCGCCTCTCTGACACGCGCGAAAATTTGACCCGGGTCGAAGACATCCTGCGCGAGCTCAATGCCAACCTCGAAAAGCTCGAAAAGCAGGCCGAGATCGCCAAAAAATACAACACGCTTCAGGCCGAAGTCACGCAAAAGCAGCACCAGCAATGGTTCCTCAAGCGCGCCGAGGCGCTGGCGGACCAGACCAAGGTGCAAACCGATGGTCTTGCGGCTGTCAATGCACTCGAAGCCCGTATGGCCGATTTGCGCCACATCGAAGCTGAACTGGAGACGGTGCGCCAGGCCCACTACGCAGCCGGTGACCAAGTCAACCAGGCCCAGGGCCTGCTGTATGAAGCCAGTACCGACGTGGGTCGATTGGAGGCCGAGATCCGCTTTGTGGTGGAAGGCCGTCAGCGCGTGGAACAGCGCATGGTCACCCTGAAAGATCAGATTGCCCAGTGGGCGACCCGACGCGAAGACGCGCAGGCCGAAATCGAGCGCCTGGCGGAACTCGCCTTGCATGGCGAGGAACAAGCCGAATTGTTGGCCGCGCAAGTCGAAGAACAGGCGCAGCAATTGCCGGACATGGAAGAAGCGTTGGCCAAGGCGCAAAGTGCCGCCAACGAGCAACGTGGTGCCGTGGTTCAGGTGCAGCAGCAGATTCAGGTGCTGGCCGCCGAGCAGCGCAGCATTGAAGAGCAAAGTCGCGCCCTGGTGACCCGGCGTGAGCGTTTGGGCACCGACCGCAACGCTCTGTCCGCCCCCGATGAAGCGCGCTTGCGCGATGTCCAGCAGCAGTTTGAAGATGCCCAGGAGGCCAATGCGGTGGCGCAGGAGCGCCTGCATGAACTTCAAGAATCGGTCCCCGAACTGGATGAAGCCCGGCGCAATGCGCAGCAGTCCGTCAACAGCGAGTCGGCGCGTCAGGCGGATCTTTCGGCGCGCCTGGACGCCCTTAAGACCTTGCAGGAAAAGGTCAAAACCGATGGCAAGTTGCAACCCTGGTTGGCCAAGCATGGTCTGGACCATTTGCAGGGCCTTTGGAGCCGTATCCATATCGAGCTAGGTTGGGAAAACGCCCTCGAAGGTGCCCTGCGCGAGCGCCTCGGTGCTTTGGAGGTTTCTCGCCTGGAGATGGTCAAGGCCTTTGCCAGCGATGCGCCGCCCGCCAAGCTCGCCTTCTTTAGTCCACCTCTGGCGGGCGTGCCCGAGGCTGCCTCCAATTTGCCGCGCCTGTCGGACCTGTTGCGGGTCAACGATGCGGGTCAGCGTGCGGTCATGGTCGACTGGCTGCATGGTTGCTACACCGCCTCCAGTTTTGAGGATGCCTTGGCCCAGCGCAGCCAGCTAAAGGCAGGTGAGGCGATTTATGTGAAGTCCGGCCATGTGGTGTCCAGCCACAGCGTCAGCTTCTACGCGCAGGATTCTGAACAGGCCGGTCTGCTGGCCCGTGCCCAGGAAATCGAAAACCTGGAAAAGCAACTGCGTGCCCAGGTGCTGATCGCGGATGAATCGCGGGTTGCCCTGTCACGCGCCGAGAGTGCCTATGCGCAGAGTGCGCAGGCGCTGGTAAACGTGCGGCGTGAGGCCGCCGAAGCACAAACGCGCAACCATGCCCTGCAAGTGGAAGCCTTGCGCCTGACCCAGTTGGCCGAGCAGACGCGCGCCCGGGGCGCCCAGATCGACAGCGACATTGCCGAGGTCGATGCCCAACTGGATGACCTGCAAGAGCGCCGCGCCACAGCAGAAGGGCGCTTTGAGTCGCTGGACATGCAACTGGCCGATGCCCAAGAGCGCCACGCCCAGTTGGATGAACGCGTGATCGAATGGCAAAGCAAGCTCAGCCAGAGCCGTGAACAGCAGCGTAGCCTGGAGCGCCAGGCTCAGGAAGCCGGTTTTGCCCAGCGCAGCCTGCAGGCGCGCAACGCCGAGTTGTCGCGTGCCATGGAAACCGCTGACCAGCAGACCGCGTCCATCCTGGCTGAACAACAGCGTGCCAACGAAGAAATGGCGCGCCTGACCGATGCAGCGGCCCAGGCCGGGCTGCAAAACGCGCTGGCCCTGAAACTCGAACGCGAGCAGGCCCTGGGTGTCAAACGCAGCGAGTACGACGACCTCACCGCCAAACTTCGCGCCAGCGATGAGCGCCGCATGCAGTTGGAGCGGGAGTTGGATCCACTGCGCCAGCGCATCATGGAATTCCAGCTGAAAGAGCAGGCAGCGCGCCTGGGCTTTGAGCAGTATGAAACGCAGTTGGCGGATGCCAAGGCGGATCTGGTGGCCCTGGAGCAAAGCATCAAGGACGGCAACGTACGCTTGTTTGGCATGCAAACCGATATCGACCGGATCCAGCGTGAGATCGCGGCCCTGGGCGCGGTCAATCTGGCCGCGCTGGACGAACTGACGGCGGCCCGCGAGCGCAAGACTTTCCTGGATTCGCAGAACACCGACCTGACCGATGCCATGACCACGCTGGAAGACGCCATCCGCAAGATCGACGCCGAAACCCGCGAACTGCTCTCTGGCACCTTCAATCAGGTCAACGAGCACTTTGGCCGCATGTTCCCCGAACTGTTTGGTGGCGGCAATGCGCGTCTGGTGATTACTGGCGACGAAATTCTGGACTCGGGCGTGCAGGTGGTTGCCCAGCCGCCGGGCAAGAAGAACCAGACCATTCACCTGCTGTCGGGTGGTGAAAAGGCCTTGACCGCTATCGCTTTGGTGTTTGCCATCTTTCAGTTGAATCCTGCGCCATTCTGTTTGCTGGACGAGGTGGATGCGCCCCTGGATGATGCCAACACCGAGCGCTATGCCAAACTGGTTTCCAGCATGAGCAAACACACGCAGTTCCTGTTCATCAGCCACAACAAGATCGCCATGGAAATGGCCGAGCAGTTGATCGGCGTGACCATGCAGGAGCAGGGCGTGTCCCGTATCGTGGCGGTGGACATGGAGTCCGCTATTTCATTCGCCGAAATGGCCTAGCCAAGGCCGAAACCCCATGAGCAATTTACAAATTGGATTGGCCGTTGCAGGCGGTGCCGTGTTGGTGGCAGTCGTTGCCTACAACACCTGGACTTCACGCAAAAATGCGCCCCGCCAAGCCGCACCGGACGAGCCCGTAGAACCCGGTGGCCTGGACCCGGTCGAGCCCTCGTTTGCCGATACCGATCCGCAAGTGCCTGACATGGCCTTGCCCACGCCGCCCAAGAAGCCTGCGCTGGATGCACTGATCGACGTGATTGCAGGTGTTGCGCTGGACCCGAACATCCCCGTGGTGTCGGGCGATGCGGCCATTGCAGCTTTGCCAGCCACGCGCCGCGCAGGCACCAAGGCGTTCGCCGTGGAAGGGCTCAATATCGCGAATTCGCAATGGGAGTCGCCTTTCGCCGGTCACCGTTACAGCAGTTTTCAGGCAGGTGTGCAACTGGCCAATCGAACCGGTGCTTTGAACGAAATTGAGTATTCCGAGTTTGTCGTCAAGACCCAGGCCTTTGCCGACGCCATTGGAGCCACACCGGATTTTCCGGAAATGCGCGATGAAGTGGCCCGCGCCCGCGAGCTGGACCAGTTTGCCAGCGCGCACGACGCGCAGCTCGGCTTCACCATTCGCGCCCGCAACGCCTCCTGGAGCCCCGGCTATGTTCACCAGAACGCCGCACGACTGGGTTTTGTAGCCGGCACCATCCCTGGGCGTTTGGTGCTGCCCGCCAGCAGCGAAGGTTCACCGCCGGTATTGATTCTGAGTTTCGATTCCCAAGCGGCGCTAGCCGAAGACCCGGCCCAGTCCGCCATCCGGGAGGTCAGCCTGAATCTGGATGTGGCGCAGGTCGACCGCAACGAGAAGCCTTTTGAGCGTATGCGTGACGCAGCATTTGGTCTGGCACAGGCTATGGATGGGGTAGTGACGGATGACAACGGTCAGCCGTTGGCTCAAGAAACCATGGATGTGATTGGCACGGAGTTGCAAACGCTTTACAACACGTTGGAGCAGCGTGATCTGGCAGCTGGTTCTGCTGTGGCGCGACGGTTGTTTTCCTGAAGTTCATTCTTTTTTTACTCCCCCACCTTTTTTACTCCCCCATCCCCCCCGCCCCTTACCCCCCGTCGGGATAAGGGGAGCCTAATGCGGACCGCCAATTTGGTTACTTCACTTCGGCTAGGGCACCACGGGCGGAATGTGATGAGCGGTTTTTGTTTATTGCAAATTTAAATTTGAATT
>CAIQEX010000767.1 GCA_903870955.1 uncultured beta proteobacterium | reverse complement strand
GTGGGGGTTCAGTCGGTGAGGACCAGGCGCCGTTGCGTTGGGAAGAGTGTCCAGCCCCAGCGGGTTTGCGCATAGCCCCATAAACCCTGCTTGAAGAAAATCGTGACCAGAATCGCCAGCAAGCCCAGACCCAGCAGGTACCAGGTGCCGTAGTCGCTGAAGAATTTGTTCAAGGCCCAAAACAGCACGGCCCCCACGATGGGCCCTTCGATACGGCCCAGTCCGCCAATGACCACCATGAAGATCGCAAAGGCGGTCCAGTTGACGCTGAATGCGGCGTCCGGGCTGATGCGCAGGTTGCCCACAAAATACAGTGCGCCCGCCAGACCGGCACCGAAAGCCGCCACCGCGTAGACCGCCAACTTCATGCGCCGTACCGGGATGCCCTGCGACTCGGCGGCCACTTCGTTATCCCGGATCGCCAACAGCGCCAGACCACGCTTGCTGCGCAAAAACAGATAGACCAGCGCCACGGAGGCCACCACACAAACCAGGGCCATCCAATACGTCACGCTTTCCCGCGTGGCCTTTTCAATGCCACGCAAGGCGGTCAGCGTGGTGCCCGATCCGCCACCCACCGCTGCGATATTCGAAATGCTCAGCCGGAACACCTCGGAGATCACCCAGGTGCCAATCGCAAAGTAGCCACCCTGCAAGCGGAAGGCAATATACGAAACCGGCAAGGCAACCAGGCCCGCGACCAGAGCGCCAATGGGTATCGCGATGAAGGGGTTCACACCGGCAAAGTTTCCCAGCGCCAGCATGACGTAGCCACCGATGCCAAAAAACGCCTGCTGCCCAATGCTGACCATGCCGCCATAGCCGGCCATCAGGTTCCACATCATGGCGAAGATGAAGTAGCAGGCGATCTGCACAAACTCGCGCATCCAGCTCGACTCGCCCCAATACGGCAAGCTCGCTGCCCCCACGACGAGGGCCGCGCCGATGAACAGGGCGACACCGCCAAAGCGATTTCCGCGTTCAACCTGGACTGGGTGGTTTGGCATGTCTGGACTTAGCCCCGGGTTTTAGGAAACAGACCTTGCGGCCGAACGACCAGCACCACCAGAAACACCAGATGGCCGAACCAGATGCCCCAACCGGGGTCGGCACGGAATCCGATTTGCTGTGCCAAACCCAGAATCATCGCGCCCGCCAGCGTGCCCCAGAAGGACCCCATGCCGCCAATGATGACGGCCTCAAAGGCAAACAAAAGCAGCAACGGCCCGTCCGCCGGCGACACCGTGGTGCGCATGCCTTGCAGGATGCCGGCGATGCTGATCAGCACAAAGGCGATGGCAGTGGCCAGCGCATAAACGCGCCCGGAATGCAGCCCCATGAGCTCTGCAATCTCGCGGTCATCCGAGACAGCGCGAAACGACCGACCCAGCGCGGTACGCGTGAAGAGCCATTGCAAGGAAGCGGTGGCCGCTATCGCAATGGCCAGAACAATCAGGGGCAGTACGCCCAAAGAGAATCCCTCGGTGAGGGCGATGCCTTCGGATGCAAGGCCGCCGGTTTCGATCGACCGTGGATCGGCCGAGAACAGTTCCAGCAGCAGGTTCTGGATGACGATGGAAAGACCAAACGTCACCACCAAAGAAGGCAGCGGGTCGCGACCCAAGGTCCCGTTCAGCACATAGCGCTGCAGCGCGTAGCCAAAACCAAACGCGACCGGCAACACAGCGACCACCGCCACGCCGACCGGCAGGCCCATGACGCCCACACCGGCAATGGCAGCAAAGGCACCGAGCACGATGAAGTCGCCCTGTGCGGTGTTGGTGAGCCGCATCACACCAAACATCAGCGATTGGCCCAAAGCAAACAGCGTGTAGAGCCCCCCCAACAACACGCCTTGAACGATGGTTTCAAACATGGTGGCCTTCAGATTCCAAAATAGGCTTGTGAAATCTGCTCGCGCGTGAGGTCCTCCGAGCGCCCTTGCAAGGACACCTTTCCCTCCTGAAAGCAATACACACGCTGCGACACCAACTGCGCCATGGAAACGTCCTGCTCCACGATCACCACCGTCATACCCTCGGCCAAAATGCCGGGCATGGCTTTGTAAATCTCACGAATCACGATGGGTGCCAGACCCAAGGACAACTCGTCACACAACAGAATTTCCGGGTTGCTCATCAGCGCCCGGCCCAGGGCCACCATTTGCTGCTGACCGCCCGACAAGGCCGTTGCGGGGCTTAGGCGTTTTTCTTCCAGAATAGGAAACAGGGTGAACAAGCGCTGCAAATTCCACGGTCCACTGCGCCCGGCATTGGCCCCCATCAGCAGGTTTTCCTGCACCGTCAAGCTCGGGAACAAACGCCTGCCTTCAGGCACCAGGGCCATGCCTTGCCGAACAATGTGGCCCGGGGCTTTGCCACCGATAGGCTCGCCCTTCAGGCGTATCGCATCCTGATCGACCTTGACCAAACCCGTGAGCGATTTCAGGAAGGTGCTTTTGCCCGCACCGTTGGCCCCGATGATGGCCACCATCTCGCCACGGCTGAGTTCGAAGTCGATGCCAAACAAGGCCTGCGCATCGCCATAAAAGGCCTTCAGCGCATGCGTCGAGAGGATGGCGCTCACGCCTCCATCCCCATGTAGACGCGGCGCACATCCGGGTCGTTCATCACGCTTTGCGGTTCGCCTTCCGCCAGCTTCTGACCAAAATTAATCACAAACAACCGGTCAGCAATCGAGAGCAGCGCGTGCACCACGTGCTCGATCCAGATCATGGTGATGCCACGCGCTTTGATGCGCCGCAGTTCTTCCACCAATTCATGGGCCTCATGTTCGGTCAGCCCTCCGGCAATCTCGTCGAGCAGCAAAAGCTCGGGCTGGGTGGCCAGCGCACGCGCCAACTCCAGACGTTTGCGATTCAGCAGTGTCAGCCCGCCCGCCGGTTTGTTGGCCTGCGCCAGCAATCCCGTTTGTTCCAGCACGTCCCGCGCGGTTTGCCAGGCCTGCTTTTCTGACTGCTGCCCGCCGAAGCAGGCGGCGGTCACCAGATTCTCAAACACCGTCATGTTGCCAAAGGGTTGGGGCACCTGGTAGCTGCGCCCAATCCCCGCGTGGCAACGCTGGTGGGGCATCAGGCGCGAGACATCGTTGCCGGCGTAAAGCACCTGCCCCTGGTCACAACGCAC
>CAIQEX010000766.1 GCA_903870955.1 uncultured beta proteobacterium | reverse complement strand
GGGCACGGTGTCAGGTCTGCACACTTTTCAAAAGTAGTTATCCGCAACACGCCAGAGTAAGGAGAAGCAGGCCCCATTTAGTTGGCGCTGGCCTTCAAAATGATTTTCTGATTTTTGGCCCAAGGCCCCTTCTTTTCGACAACCTTGGCATAAGACATCAGGTCTTCGGAAGCGGTGATTTCGATTTGACCGAGTTTGGTTTCGCGTGTTCCGATGACGCGACCATTAAGTTCAATCGGCACACCATCGCCCAATACGTTAAACACCTGTCCGGGTGCAGCGCCTTGCTTCTTTCCGAGATTGACAATGATGGCCGAGTCATCATCGGCCGCAGCAATGCGGCCTTTCAGGGGATATTTCTCGCGCACACTTTTCACCACGGCACCGGCCAGTTCCTCAGCCAAGCTCACCGGGTCGATCTCAATATTGCGCTTGGTGGTGGAGTAGGCAATGTTGGTGGTCTCGGTATCGATGATGCGCATGGCCACGGCCTTGTTCTGCCCAGCGCCGGCGAAGGAGCCGGTGGTAATCAGCCGCGCTGCCATGATGCGTCCCAAGCGCAATTGCGTGTCCGGGTCGGCCAACTCGGAGGACCCCAACTTGAGTTCAGCCAAAAGTTTTTCAAGAATGGCACGGTCTACCACCGTCACACCCTGGTTCAGTAGCGCTTGCGAAAATTCCTGAAGCAATAGTTTGTCCATACCCAACTTGCCAAGCAATTCAGGCTCGCTGGAAGCTTGAAATTCGAGCACCGAAACGGCCAGTGCCTGCGATGTCCAATCATCAACCGGGCGCGCTGGTTTGCTGCTTTTTTGCTCCTTGAAGCGCGTGACCAGTTCTTTCACTGAATCGTCAATATATTTTTGACGCTCAAGGTCCATTTTCTGTTTGGATGCCAGCTCGGCTTGTCGCAGCAAGGCGATGACTGCGCGGTCGCCTGGCGCTCTTTCACTGGCTTGACGTAAAACCTCCATTGCCTTTGCGGGTTCCCCCATGGCCTGCAAGACCGCGCCCTGATTGGCCATTGCGTCAGCAGCAAATGGGTTGGCCTCTACCGCGTCTTTATAGGAATGCAATGCCGTGACGGGTGACACCGCACGCACCAGGTTGCCGCGGGCGGTAGCCGCTTCAGCGGACTGCCAGGAAAAGTCTGTTACAGCGTTGCTCGATGCCGCCAGCGCAATGGCACGCTCGGCCTCTTTGCTGTTTCCCCTGGCGGCAAACACCTTGGCTCTTGTCATCTGCGCGGCACCGCGATTGGCATCAATTTTTAGTGCGGCGTCGGCTTCCGAAAGGGCCTTGTCCAAGTCAGCATTGGCTAACGCCAATTCGGCAAGCCCCTCGTGCCCGCGCGCTTCCATATCCTTACGGGTGTCCGCAGCAGCAGCTGTAAAAACTACTGCCGCTTCGTTGCGCTTGCCCTGCTTGAGCAACCCATAGGCTGAGCCAATCTGGGCCAGTGTCATGCGTGTTTGAATGCCTCGCAAGGAATTGAACAATTGACCTGCTGCGACCGAATCGCCGCGCGCCAGCATGGAATCAGCCAGAGAAAAGACAACGCCGTCATTGCTAGATCCTGCACCATGGATCACGCTGGTCAGTACGCCACCCTTGGTTGTCACCACCACGGTCGGCAACATCTCCGAGATATGGAATTTGCGCAGCACGTCCTCATCGGCACTAATCAAATGGAAATTGCTACTCTGTCGAACCGGAAGTTTTTCCAGTTCACCGACTGGCATCTTGCCAAAGGCCAGCACGACGATACCTTTGTCTTTATATTGCACTGACAAGTCGTGGAGTCGTGAAAGCGTATCCACGCAACCCTTGCAGCGTTGGGTGTCAAAGAAGTAAAGCACCGACATGCCACTTTTTGATATGGTGTCATTGTCAATGATCTGGTTGCTGCTGCTGTTGCTCTTGAAAGCAGGGGCGATATCGCCCACGCGCAAGGTGGCGCGTTCTGTCAGGGCACGGCTGGCGGTTTCACGAGCCGATGAAAATTCGGCAACACGATTTTGCGCCAGGCTGACAAAAGTTCCCTGCGGAAAATCCTTTAAATACGCCTTGAAATCGTTGGCAAAATTGCTTTGTTTAATCGTCTCCCAATACGCAAACTCCGCCGTATTTCCGATCACCGGCGAGACAGAAACTGCACCATCGAGCGGGAATACAAAGAAGTCGTCGCCCTTTAAGCTGCTCTCCTCACGCGGACTCTGGTTGCCTCCGGATTCGCGCTCCACACCTTCGCGGGTGCGCTTGAATATCTGCTCTATGGTCAGGCCGGGAATGCGTATGTTGGATAACAAGTGCTTTGAATAGAGTCCATTGCGTCCACTGCCATCGCTAGCCTCTGTCCCTGGCGCAGTCGAAAACGCTACCAAGGTACCGCTGGGAGCATCCATCGGGGCCAGGCCTTTTGAGCCATACGACTGGGATTTTCGGTTGAAAAAGGGGTTATTTCTGCAGGCGTCCAATATCACAACACTGATGCGGTTACTGGCGTCTTCCAGGCGATGCATGACGTAATTTATTTCCAGCCCGTTCTCTTCCACATCTTTTTCGGATTTGTATTTACGTCCCACGGGCAAAAGAAAATTCTTGCCGTTTACCTGAATTCCATGTCCGGCAAAGAAGAAAAATCCTGCGGCATCCTTGGTCTTCTTCATACGTTCACCAAAATCCCGGATGCTGGATTTCATGCCCTCTGCGTCAAGATCTTCTTTTAAGACAATTTCAAAACCTGCAGCTTTAAGCGCATTGCCCATGTCTTTGACATCGTTGGTTGGATTGGAAAGTGGCGCCGAATCGTAGTTGCTATTTCCTATCAAAAGAGCGATGCGTTTTTCGCTGGCAGCGTGCACCGATTGGAGCCCTAAGGCTGCAAAACAAATCAAGATTGCGTGGAGATATTTAGTCATGGTCTTTATTGCCTGGAGATTTGCTCAAGAGCGATAGTGAGTTGTCGTTCTGCCGGAGTAAATTCCGGATCAGTCAGCAATATTTTTTGCAATGCTTCAAGCGCCATTGGGTAGTCCTTTCGGTCCATCATTGCAAGAGCAGCGTCGAAATTAGCCAGTGTGGCCGCACTGACCGGGGCAGAATGACGACCTTGTTCCAGTGTCTTGCCACCGAGCAAAGTACTGGCCAGATCGCGTGCGACATTTTGCATTGATGCCACGAGATCTTGCGCTGATCCGTTCAATTCATGCGCCGCCAATACTTGCGATGTGGATACAGAGACCAATCGCACATCGACATGGGTCACCTCGCCAATACGCATAAGGCTACCGAAGACCATCTGTTGGGCACCGGCGATGCGACCAAGGCGAATACGTGCGTCTTCGTCTGCAAGTGTAGATGAACCCAGTTTTTGTTCGTCCAGAATTTCTCGCAGACGACCGCGTTCAACAACGTGTGTACCTGGATAGCCAATCAACTGTTCCAACAAAATTTCGGAAAGTGCGCGTGAAAGGTTGTCGGCAGGTGCACCCGAGGAATTTTGTAACTCAAAGCTATCGAAATCCCATACCGCGACACTTGCCTGTTGCGCTATCGCATGGGCAATGGCTAGCATCCATAACAGCACCACGACACCAAAATTCTGAAAGGCGATTTTCATGTCTTGATAATCACTGAAATAGGGCGTTGCTGAATTTTGGAAGAAAATTAAATGGGCCTTGGTAAAGGTAACCCGAAAACTCTCCACCCAAGAGAGAAAGGCCGGTTCAATTTTAGCTATCTAACTGATTTTGAAAAGAGCAATGGCAAATTAGGCATCGATGCCAATTCAGTTCGGGAAATTGAAGCCATTGGCTGCGACATATTCATAGACTCTGGAGTACAGTGCGAAGCATCCTTCATGGGTAATGTAAATTGATATCTACCATGCAACCTCAACGCGTCCTCATCACCGCCGCAGCCAGCGGCATCGGCCTGCAAACCGCGCTGGACTTTGTTCAAGCCGGTGCGCGTGTTTTCATTTGCGATGCCGATGCAAGGGCCTTGCAGCAAACCCTGGAGACGCACCCGAAACTGCTGGGCATGTTGTGCGATGTGTCAGACGAGGCGCAGGTCAGCGCGCTGTTTGAACAGGGTCTGCAAGCACTCGGCGGGCTGGATGTGCTGGTCAATTGCGCCGGCATTGCCGGGCCCACGGCGGATGTGGCCGAGATGGATTTCGCGGCCTGGCGTCAATGTCTGGCGGTGAATCTGGATGGCACCTTTTTATGCTGCCGACTGGCCGCGCGGGTCATGGGCGCGCAGGGGTCGGGCGCTATCGTCAACCTGTCGTCCACAGCAGGCCTGTATGGCTTTCCGCGCCGGGCGCCCTACGCCAGTGCCAAGTGGGCGATTCGCGGTCTCACCAAAACTTTGGCGCAGGAGTTGGGCCCCAAGGGTGTGCGCGTGAACTGCGTCTGTCCGGGCTCTGTGGAAGGCGAGCGCATGGACCGGGTGATCGCGGCCGAAGCCGCCAAAACCGGCCGCACCGAGAAGCAGGTGCGTGACATGTTCACCCAGACGGCCTCTCTGCGCACGTTCGTTTCCGCGCAGGACATTTCCAACACCATCCAGTTTTTGGCTTCGCCCAAAGGTGCACGTATCTCCGGTCAGGAGATCGTGGTGGACGGCAATACCGAAACGCTCTAACCCTCGCAGCGGTGACTAGCTCTGACGCCTTAGCGTGTCCGAAGGGCGCTCGCCAAACATCGCCTGGTAGTCCTGCGAGAAATGCCCGAAGTGCCAGAAGCCACACGCCGTGGCCGCATCGGTTACCGAGCGCGCATTTTTGAGGGCCTCGCGCGCCTGCTTCAAACGCACGGCCTTGATGTAGGCCAGCGGGCTCATGTCGAGCACGCGCAAAAATGCATTTTGCAAGGTGCGCCGGCTGACGCCTGTCGCGGCACACAGTTGCGTCACCGTCGGTGCTGCATCAGGCGCTTCATTCACCAGGGTCACACAGCGCTGCACCAGTGCCCAGTGTGCGCTGGTGGTGGCGTCCTGCTGGCTACCGGGGGCATTGGGCGCGCGCAACAGGCTGTCGAGCAGGAAGTCGCTGACGCTGGCGACCACCGCCGGCGTTGACAACAGTGTCGGATCGCGGCGGGCGGACTGGTACAGGTCCATGACATAGGTCTTGATCTTGGCCAATGGCCGGATGGTGTGTGTCAAGGTGCCCGCTTGCAGGGGCAATTGCACATCCTCACTCAGTTGCAACTCGATGCCCAGCATGGTGTGCTGGCGCGAGGTCCGGAATTCAAAGCCCGAGTCACCCGAGAACAGGTGCAGGGATGACGCATCGCAGGCGCGCCCACAAAACATACCACCGCCACTGGCGTTCAGTGGCACACCCAACGCCAGCACGCCCGGCGGCAACAGACCGGTCTGCAATACCGACTGCTGTACCCGCTCGACAAACAGCTTGATGCCCGTGCCTTCCACCTGTGCCAGTTCGCCTTTGAAAAGTCCCGCACTGAGTTGCAGGTAATCCTGGTTCCAGCCCGACAGCGCATGCGCCTGCTCCTGCGCGTCCTGAAAATGCAAAGAGCTGCGCTCGATGCGGCGCGCATCCAGGCCTGAATCTTCTCTGACGGCAGAAGTCGATTTGGTGAAATGAACGGGTTGAACATGCATGGGAATATTCTCGCGGTTATGGTCCAAAACAGTGCACGGGTTATTACCAAGCTTTCAAGCAGCGGGGTATGCCGATTTCGGATAGCCAGTCTTTTGACTGCCCACCTAGGATGGGGCGTACGCAAGAATCGTGCGTGGCATTCAACCCCTTAAGGAGCTCCCCCTATGGCGACCGCCAAGAAGAACAAAACAACCGAACATCCTGCCGTAGCCGAGATCCGTGCCTCGGGCGCGAAAAAGGTCAAGGTTGCTGTCAGTGACATCGACGGCGTGTTGCGTGGCAAGTATTTGCACATCGACAAATTTCTGGGTGCTGCCGAGCCTTATCCGGGCGGCGGCTTTGGCTTCTGTGATGTGGTGCTGGGCTGGGACATGATGGACGTCACCTACGACAACACCGTGGCCACCGGTTGGCAGCATGGTTTCCCTGATGCGTTGGCGCGGCTGGACATGAATACCGCACGGCGCGTGCCCTGGGACGACGATGTGCCCTTTGTATTGGGCGAGTTTGTCTATGCCGATGGCACGCCCCACGCGCAGTGCCCGCGCCAGGTTTTGAAGCGCGTTTTGAAGCGCGCCGAGAAGCTCGGTTTCAAGGTCATGACCGGGATGGAGTTCGAGTGGTTCAACTTTCTCGAAACGCCCCAAAGCTGGGCCGCCAAAAAGGGCGTGAACCCGGAGCCCATCACCCCTGGCATGTTCGGCTACTCGCTCTTGCGCATGAACCAGAACCGGGATTTTCTGAACGCCATCATGGACGACATGCGCGCTTTTGGTGTGCCGGTGGAAGGGCTGCACACCGAAACCGGGCCCGGCGTCTATGAGGCAGCAATTGGCTTTAGCGAGGCCATGGAACAGGCCGATCGCGCCATCCTGTTCAAGACCGGTACCAAAGAAATCGGCGCGCAGTTTGGCATCATGCCCAGCTTCATGGCCAAACCGAATCAGGCGTTGCCGGGTTGCAGCGGCCATATCCACCAAAGCCTGTCGGACGGCAAGACCAATCTGTTTTACGACGCCAAGGCTGAGCGCAAGATGAGCCCGCTGTTCGAGAGCTACCTGGCCGGGCAGGTGGCCTGCCTGATGGAGTTCGCGCCCATGATCTGGCCCACCATCAACAGCTACAAACGGCTGGTGGATGGCTTCTGGGCGCCGGTCAAACCGACCTGGGGCATGGACAACCGCACCGCCAGTTTCCGCGTGATTGCTGGGAGCCCCAAGGCCACGCGTTTGGAGACGCGTTGCCCCGGTGCCGACGTGAATCCGTACCTCGCCATGGCTGCCGTCATTGCCGCCGGCCTGCACGGTGTGGAGAAAGGTTTGAAGCTCACCACGCCACCGATTACCGGCACCAACAAGGGCGGCGAGAAGGTGCCGCGCGCACCGCGCACGCTGATCGAGACGAATCGCATTTTTGAGAAATCCAGCATTGCGCGCGACTGGCTGGGCGACGGCTTTGTCGACCACTTTGCCCGCACCCGCGACTGGGAGTGGCGTCAGTGGCTGGACGCCGTGACCGACTACGAAATGAAGCGTTATTTCGAAATTATTTGATGCGCCGCAAGCCGCGCCACCTGTGGCGCGCCGGGCGACGTATGGCCTTCACAATTACCGGCTATTGTTTATCCTTTCCATTTTGAGCACACCATGAGCATTTCGTCCTTTAACTTTCCTACTCCCATTAAATTCGGCGCCGGCGCGCGCAAGCTGGTGGCCGCCCATCTGATCGACGTGGGCTGCAAGCGCCCCCTCATCGTCACCGACCGGGCGCTGGGTGCGCTGCCGGTTATGGCCGAGTTTCTGACCCACTTGGCTGGCCTCGACGTGGCGGTGTTCAGCGGCGTGTTTGGCAACCCGACCTGCAGCCAGGTCATGGACGGTGCCGCCGCCTACAAGGCGCACAACGCGGACTGCGTGATCGGCTTTGGCGGTGGCGCCGCACTCGACGTGGCCAAGATCGTCGGCCTCGCCGCCGTGCACGAGGGCGACATTCTGGAGTACGTTTGGGACCACCCGAATGTGCGCCCCATCGTCAATCCACTGCCGTACTTTGTGGCCTTGCCCACCACCTCGGGCACCGGCTCGGAAGTGGGCCGTTCCAGCGTCGTGAGCGAGAACGACACGCATGTGAAGCGCACGGTGTTCAGTCCCAAAATTCTGGCCAAGATGGTGTTTGCCGATCCGGAGTTGACACTTGGTCTGCCACCTTCTGTGACTGCCGCCACCGGCATTGATGCGCTGACGCACAACATCGAAAGCTACCTGTCACCCGCCTACCATCCCTTGTGTGATGGCATCGCACTGGAAGGCACGCGCATCGCCGCTGCTGCGCTACGCACCGCGGTGCTGGAGCCGGGCAATTTGAAGGCCCGCTCCGACATGATGATGTCCTCGATGATGGGCGCCATCGCCTTCCAGAAAGACCTGGGCGCGGTCCACTCCTGTGCCCACGCGCTGGGTG